>CALWVC010000218.1 GCA_944384865.1 uncultured Clostridia bacterium | reverse complement strand
CATTTGGAAAACTGTCCAGTGAATTTATCAGGACAAAAGTGGTTCCGGAGATGGATGCGTTCCGCTTTGCGACCTACGCCGGAACGTCTGGCATATCCAAGGTATCTGCCGGAGCAACGTTGACAGATGGCGCGGGTGTTTTGTCCGCGCTGGTTACAGCCAAAGGTGAAATGGACGAGGACGAGGTACCCGCAACTGACAGATATCTGTATATCACGCCGACGCTGTACAATCTGATTTATGCAGTTGATACCACCAAATCCAAAGAAGTGTTGTCGAGTTTTGCCAAGATCGTTACGGTGCCGCAGAGCCGGTTCTACACCGCAATTGACCTCTACGACGGGACGACTGATAACAGCGATTCAGATGGCGCGAATGAAAAGCCCGGCGGGTATGTTAAAGCGTCGACCGGTAAGGATATTAATTTTATGATTATTCATAAGCCTGCGCTGCTGCAATATCCGAAGCACACGGTTAACAAGATTATCACGCCGGAAGCCAATCAGGAGAGCGACGGATGGATGTTCTTTTATCGTGCTTACGGTTTGGCAGATGTATATGAGAATAAAGTATCCGGCATCTATTTGCATCACAAAGCATAAGGAGGTTTTATGATGGCAAAGACGGTTGGGCTAACATTTCCGGAACAGAAGCCAAAGCAGAAACCGGAACAGAAGCCGAAGCAGAAATCAGAGCAATAAAAAGGGGGCGGTCTTGTGGTTTATTTAACCTATGCTGAATATTTGGAACTTGGCGGCACGTTGAACGAGACCGCCTTTAACCGTACCGAGCGCCGGGCGAGGACAACGGTTGACTATTATACGCAGCAGCGCATACAACGGTTGTCTGAGATTCCCGCGAACATCAAAGAACTGATGGCTGATTTAATCGATCTGTACGCTAAGGGCGACCGGGGTATTGCGCAGAGCGTATCTAACGACGGTGTATCTGTATCATATAGGACAGACAGTCACGATATCGGCCAGCAAGCCATGCAATTGGTGATGATGCATGCGGGGGAATATGCGTGGAGAGGTGTAGACTGTGGATAATATCAGCTATTGGACTGAGACATTGACAGTGTACACCGGGTATGTAGATGCGGGGGTGCGTAAATGGAATAAATGCACCGTGAAAAACTGCTTTTACAGCGCGTCTAATGAACGTCAATTTGCGGATTATGATACATATCTTAAAAATCCGCAGATTGCGCGCATCCCGCCGCAGGATATACCGGTAAATATCGCGTCCGGCAGCATCATTGTCCGGGGTTCTGTTGATGATTATATATCGGACGGCAACTCCGGAAATGATCTGCTCCGCAAATATAAAGGGCAGTGCTTTACCGTCAATATCTACCGGGATAATACCGCGCGGCCGTGGTTGCCGCATTATTATGTGTCGGGAGCGTGATGATATGGGGTGACAGTAAAAATACGCATTCAGCCCAATATATCAAAGCGCCTGATCGATGACGATGTGCTGCTGTTTGCACATACAACGGCATACAAGCTGATGTTTGACTTTATACCCTTTCAGACGGGTATGTTGGCGACAACAACCAATATTGAGGGGCATTACTCAAAAAAGGCGGCCAATTCGATCGGACTGCTTGGCGGGAATATAACCGATAAAGGTATCCATTTCACTGCGCCATATGCGCGCAGGATGTATTACGGAGACGGTTTTAATTTCCGAAAGGATAAACATCCGCTTGCAACGTCGCGTTGGGCGGAGGCGATGCTTGCGGCCCGCGGAGAAAAACTGCGCGATGGGATTGAAAAGTATGCAAAACGAAAGGCGGCGCGGTATCGTGGATAAGGCTGCGGTTATGCTGAACTACCTGAAAGATGCTCCCGGACTGGATCTGCTGGCGTTTCAGTTCGGAAAGGTTGAAGCCGGGGGCGTGACGTTTAATACAGTATCTTCGGATGCTGTAATTACACAATACATAGACGGCGGGCAGCAAAAGCAATTCGATTTTGCGATAGCCGTCTATGTCGATTTGTCCGATGATCCGTATGTTACTGATAATTTGACAAACTGGTGCAGTGTACAAAAATTCGGTGACTGGATCAAAGCTCAGAACAAAAACCGCATATTCCCCGATTTTGGCGCAAATTGCGAGATAGACGCTGTGCGAGCCTTGCAGGATATGCCCTCGGTGGCGCGTTCGCAAGAGGAAAACACTGCGAAATATCTGTATATGTGTCGGGTAGAATATGTGGAATATGAAGATTAAAAGGAGTAATGTAAAATGGCAATTGAGTATAACTTGGCAGACAATCAACGTGCAGAACGCAAATTGCTGGTGACGTATGTAAACGTAGGCGCGGCTTCTTCATCTCCCGAATGGGAAGCGGTGGGCGTGCGCGTTGAGGAAAGCTCTATTGAGTTTAATCCTGATGTATCTACGCTGACTGATATCCTTGGTATTACCTATACGGATGTGAACAAAACGGAACCGCAGCAGTCGTTTGATCCGTTTACCGTGCGCGGCGGTTCTAAACTGCATCAGAAGCTGGAAGATATCATGCAGCGCAACGCATTGACAGAGCTTGGGATGTTCGACGTAATGATTGTGCGCGGGTATATCGGTGATGGCACGGACGGATATAACGCCGAAAAGCACAGTAACTGTACAATTGTGGTGAATTCTCTGGGCGGCTCCACGAATGTAGATATGCCCATTGAAATCCACTATAGCAATAATAAAACGCTGGGCACTGTTAATGCATTGACCGGCAGCACAATAACATTTACAGAAGACTAAATCGGCAGGGGAGGATTATCATGCAAAACATTCATTTTGAAACCGGAAAGCAGAGGTTTACCATCAACGGGGACGAAAGCAAGTACATTGAATTCAACCCGAACGATGATGGAATTCTAACAAGGTTACGTAATATTCAAAATGAGATTGAGAAAAGGCAAAACGAACTGTCGAAAATAGAGCGGGTTGATCGTGAAAAAACCACAAGCATGTTGTCGGATTTGGATAAATTTATCCGCAACAAAATTGATTATTTATTCGATAGTGATGTATCTAACATTGTGTTTGGCAACACATCATGTTTATCAACGCTAAATGGTGTGCCTCTGTACGAACGGTTTATAGACGCTGTTTTGCCAATTTTAGAAAAAAATATTAAAACAGAAATGAAAAAATCTAATACTCGAATCGAAAAATACGCCGGGAAGTATGTAAAATGATGTACGATTTGCCAAAACAACTGGAAATAGACGGCGTATTGCACGACATCCGATCGGATTATAGGGCGGCATTGGACATCATTGCCGCCCTTAACGATCCAGAGTTAAGCAATCGCGAAAAGAATATAGCAGTTATTTTAATTTTATATCCTGAGTACGCTAAAATTACAAACGCAA
>CALWVC010000217.1 GCA_944384865.1 uncultured Clostridia bacterium | reverse complement strand
GTTTGGAGGGAAAAAATCCGGAGGAAAATCCGGGGGATTTTCAGTCCCATCTCCTAAAACTGTTTTAAAAGGTCTTGCTGATATTGCTTTGATTATAGGAGGCCTGATTGTTGTAGTCGAAGCAATCGGGCTACTGATGCAAATTCCAGGATTCGAGCAAGTCGCGCAAGACGGGATTAAAGCAATTGGAATTGTATTTGAAGGTTTATGGAGCATTATGCTCCCTTTAACTGCTTTAAGCCTTGGAGTGGTAGCGCTCGGTAAAATTGGGGTAGCTACTGTAGCAAAAGGTTTTGCTGATTTTGCAATTATTGTTGGTGGAATCTCTACTCTTATAACGGCTATCGGAGCATTAATATCTATTCCATATTTCAGCGATTTTCTAGCAACGGGAGTTACAAGCGTGGTATCGGTAGTCAATGCTCTTGGAGATGTAGCAGTGCCTTTGGGTGTTTTATCAGGTATACTTATTTCTATGGGTATAGCTTCTCCGGGCGTAATTTTATCTGGATTAGCTGGCTTTGCAGCAGTGATAGGCGGACTTGAAGTGGTATTGGTAGCATTAGGAGCTTTAAATCAAATACCCGGATTTTCTTGGATAGTTGGAGAAGGTGGCAAAGTTTTAATTCAGTTAGGAGAAATCCTCGGAGGTTTTGCCGGAAGTATTGTTAATGGATTTCTTGTTGAAGTTTCTAATTCTTTTCCTGATATAGGAAGCAATCTTGCTGCTTTCATGACAAATGCCCAGCCATTTTTTTCCGGACTTGAATCTGTAAATGCGGATGCTGTCAGCGCAGTCAAAAACTTGGCCGAAATGGTGCTGATTCTTACCGCAGCAGATATTTTAGACGGCTTAACTTCTTGGATTACGGGTGGGACTTCTCTTGTCGATTTCGGAAAGGAGATATGCGAATTTGCTACGTATTTTGTACAGTATGCTAACACAATATCCGCTGCGGAAATAGACGGTGATGTCCTTCAAGCTTCTACAATAGCCGCCAAATCATTGGCTGAGTTTTCGCGTGAAATACCCAATAGTGGTGGAGTGGCTGGATTCTTTGCTGGTGAAAATGATATCGACGTATGGGGATCTAAGCTTCCTAGCTTTGGTGAAAACTTCAAAAAATACAGCGATAGTATTAAGGGCGTGGATGGAGCCGCTGTGCAAGCCTCTTCTACGGCCGCACAGTCTGTTGTAGAGTTTGCGAAAAACATCCCCAATGATGGTGGCGTTGTATCATGGTTTACCGGTAATAACAGCATTGATAAATGGGGAGCTAAATTACCCGGCTTTGGTGAAAACTTCAAAAAATACAGCGATAATATAAAAGGTGTTGATGCTGGAGCTGTTCAGGCATCTTCTACGGCCGCACAGTCTGTTGTAGAGTTTGCGAAAAACATCCCCAATGATGGTGGCGTTGTATCATGGTTTACCGGTAATAACAGCATTGATAAATGGGGAGCTAAATTACCCGGCTTTGGACAGAATTTTAAATCTTACTATAATTCTGTTAAAGAAATTGATAATCGTGTCGTGTCCGCTTCTTCGGCAGCAGTGGAATCAATTATAGCGTTTGCTGATAATATTCCGAACGAAGGAGGAATATTATCTTGGTTTACAGGTAACAACGGTATAGATGCATTTGGTTCTAAATTACCTGCGTTTGGCAGAAATTTTAAATCTTATTATGACTCTGTTAAAAATATAAGCACTTTTAAAATAAATGATATTTCATCTTGCGTTAATAACATAATAAATTTTGCTAAAAGATTAAAAAGCGATTTTGACAAGAACGTCTTTGACAAATTCAGCGATGCGCTTAATGGCATTGCAGAAAGTATACAAAAATTACCCACAACTAAAAATATCAAACTGGATATCATATATACTACACGTACATCAAATGACAAAAAAAGTGTTTATCAAGCATTGGGATTACCCGGATGGCCAGAACTCAAATGGAAAGCATATGCTCGTGGTGGTTTCCCGTCTATCGGGGAATTGTTTATTGCGCGTGAATCCGGACCGGAAATGGTAGGAACGATTGGTAATCGAGCAGCAGTTGCTAACAATGCCCAAATCGTAGAGTCGGTATCCGCAGGTGTATATAAAGCTATTATGCATACGATGCGGTTAGCAAATACGATGATAAATAGAACACCTGCTGAGGTGGATATATCAAATCGTTATTTCGCAACCAACATTATGTCGACGGAAGATTTTGAAGAAATATTGGAACAGTTCTATGAAAATCATTTGTCTCCGATAGCAGAAGATATACGCCGACAAGCAGACAAAGAAGAGCAGACTGTTGTACAAGTTGGAAATCGAACGATCGCAAACGCAGTTGCAACGCAACGAAAGGCAAATGGATTTCGTTTTGTGACAAAATAAAGGGGGTATAATAATGTCTTATATATCTATTAATGGGTATGAATTACCTCCGTCTAAACGAGGAGTACACCCTGTTGTAACCACGATAGTAGACGCTGGCCGAAACGCAAATGGTGCAGTAGTTGGTCAGCGTGTGGGTCGAGACCAATATAAGATTGACGGGCTTGAATGGCCGTGGCTCACCGCTGCCCAGTGGAGCAGGATACTGAGTATACTCAGTCGTTTTTTCGTCTATGTAACTTTCATTGACCCTGTTTCTAATTCACCGAAAACGATCAAGATGTATTGCGGGGACAGAAGTGGGGAGCCTTATTGGGTGGATGATCAGGGAAGACCTACGCATTATTGTAATTGTAAAGTGAATTTGATCGATGTAGGAGAGTAATTTGATGCAGACAGTATCGACCGCTTACAAAAATAGCATGAAATCACCTCTTCGGGAAAGAGCATATATCATGATCTCCTTTGGAATTGTCAATCAGGAAATCCAAGAGAAAGCGACTGTTAACGAAGGTGACTTTACATATTACTCGAATACTCAGAATGTCATCGGTAATCACGAAGACGATACCGCGTATGCCACACTTGAGGAGAACTTCACGAAGGTAGATGGCTCAATGTTCTTTCTCCCAAGACAGAGCACCGGTATAAGCTATTATGACACAGGCATTGTTTCAAACCAACTTATCACCGGGGCGACATATGGTTCGGTGAAGATAAGCTTGAACACGAGCGCGATAGATTTTAAGGGTCTCTCTATAAATTTCGGTGAAAATTATCCTTTGGATTTTGATGTGGTGAGTAGCACAGGACAGCTCCTTGAAGTTCGTGGAAATACGAAATCTAAGTGGAGCACTGAGGAAGTATTCGAAAATACAACCTCCATCGAATTGGTATTCTATGCTATGAAAAATTCGCAGAACAGATTTCGCATATACTCGATCCTGTTCGGATATGGATTGGTATATTACAATGATTCTGTCATATCTTCGACGCTTGACAGTTATATTTCACCGATCGGAGAGGATGTACCGCAGATTGACTTTTCAGTCACATTAAAGAATTATGATCGTTATTTTGATGTAGACAATCCAAAGTCGGCCATTAACTTTCTGGAAACCGGACAAGAAATGGATATTCAATATGGATATCAGCTCCCGGATTCAGATTCAATAGAGTGGATCAAGGGTAATCATTTGGTATGTGCTGATTGGGAATCTGATGATTCTACCGCTACAATACGTTGCCAAGACATATATCGTAATATGGATTCCGAATATTATAAAGGTCGGTATGTAAGTTCAGGAAAAAGTTACTACGATCTGGCGCAAGAAGTGTTAGCGGATGCCGGTATTACAGATTATAATATAGATCCCAGGTTGAAAACATTATTCACCAAAAACCCGTTACCTCGCGTCTTACATAAGGAAGCCTTGCAGATTATTGCTAATGCGTGTAGGTGCGTTCTATCGCAATCAAGGGATGGCATAGTCCAAATTAAATCTTCTGTCGGGGACGTTACTGATTTCGAGATGAGTCGTAACGATATGATCTCATCACCAACAGCTATTAAACAGGAGTTGGTGAAAGAGGTGATTGTTCCTTGTTACACTTATCAAGAAGATTCGCCGGAGGAAAACCTTGTCGGTGAAGATATAACCGTTACAACCGGTGACACTGTTACATACTACATCGGAGAAGCATCATATGGATATCGAGTACTGTTCAATGAATCCGATAGTAATGTATCTATTATAGCATGTGGAAGTTATTACATTACCGTTCGGTTCAATATATCTGGGACTCATAGGTTAGATATATTTGGACACAAATACAAAGTCGCAGAACGATATGCTATAAAATCTCTTAATAATCGCGGGCAATCGATTAAATGGGAAAATCCTCTTGTCAGTGAGATAGGGATGGCACAAGATCTTGCTGATTGGCTCGGAGCGTATTATTCGTCCGGTGTGGAATATGAGTATAACACAAGAGGTAATCCTGAAATAGATGTAACTGATG
>CALWVC010000216.1 GCA_944384865.1 uncultured Clostridia bacterium | reverse complement strand
GTGGTGCCTACGCGGTTTGCCACCCGGCTGTTCGACTGCGGCGCGCGCAACATGTATAAGCGTATTTCCAAATGTTATATCGGGATGCGCGGCGAACATGAAGCGGTGATCAGGCTGTCGTATATCACCGAGCGTGGCAGCCGGTCGGAAAACCCGGTTCAGCTGTATGCCGGCGGATATCCGGCGCGCCACCGGCTGCTGCCCGGCCTTTCGGCGGCAACCTTCGGGTTGGCGGTCAGCACAGACGGCTTTGTCTATTTTGACGGGCTGTCGATTTATTACAGACAGACAGGAGAGATCAGATAATGGCGACGAAAGTTCAAGAACCCACAGCAAGCGATCCGATGAAAACCTATATGAGCTACCAGCAACAGATGGAGCAGCAGGTACGGAATACGGCAAACCAGATCGGGCAGAACCGGCTGGACGCTGCCAACCAGTATATTGATACGATGCAAAAGGCATACGACCAGTCCATCGATTATATGACCAATTCTACCGACCAGCAGATCGCAGGGCTGGATCAGCAGTATCAGTCGGTATATGACACCAATGCCATCAACCGGTTGATCAACCAGCGCCAGGCGGCGGATACGATGGCGCGCATGGGGCTGAGCCAGTCGGGCTTAAATGCCACGCAGCAGTTGGGGTTGATGAACCAGCAATATAACGCGGATGCGGCGGCGACACAGCAGAAGACCGGCGCGGTCAATACGCTGAAAGCCCAGCTGGAGCAGTATAAGGCCAACATCCAGCAGCAACGGCTGCAAAACGAAGCCCAGACGTTGTATGATGCGCACAGCAAGAATGCAGATACTTACGAAAACACCTGGAACAATCTGCAAAATCTTGCGGCCAGCTTTGCAAATACCAAGTTTGGCGCAGAGCTGGAGGAGCGGCTGGCGGCGATTCAGCAGAATTACCAGCTGACGCGGGATCAGGAAGAATACCAACGAGAACTTGCAGCGATCGAAAAAGAATACAGAGAACGGCTGAAATATCAACAGGGGCTGTATGATTATACAAACTGAGAACGGGCGGCGGCGCACAGGAATGAGCGCCGCCGTTGGTGTTTTGGAATAAGCAACGGAAAGGGGAAGGGCCATGGGGTATCGGGAACGGATCGCCAAGCTGCGGGCGCAGGAGGAAGAGCAGGACTATATATGGCTGGACAGGGAATATGAAACATACAGCCAAAACGCCAACCGGTTCATCAATGAAATCAACAGCTATGGCCAGCGGGACGGAAATCAGTGGAGAAACGCAGCGGCGCTGGGATATGCGCAAAAGGCGCGGGATCTGCAGGCGCAGGGGCAGGCCCTGCAGGAAAAATACCGCCGGGCAGGCAAACAGGAGCAGGCGGCGGCGCTGGGCAGCCAGCTGGAGCAGTTTGGGCAGATGCGCGCGGCGCTGGAGCAGGATGAGAAATACTGGGGACAGTGGGATTCACAGGCGGCCTATGACCAGTATCAGGCAGACCGGCAGGAATATGAGCGGATTATGGGAATTGATGTGCAGCAGACAGTTGCCCGCATTGAAACCATTGATGACATGCTGATGTATCCCGGCGCTCGGGCAGTGAATGAAGCGGCGCTTGAAGAGGAAAAAAAGCAGTTGGAAGAGGATCTGGCAAAACGAAATAATATTGATTTTTATCAAAAATATAAGGATATGGATCAGCAGCAGCTGCAACAGGCCGTCCAAAGTCTCCGGGAACAGCTCAAAAGAGAAACTGGGGGCGAGAGAAGTCAGGTGCAGCGGGAAGATGAATGGCTGCACTATTACCGGATTTGGCAGGGGAAAGACAACAACTTCGACGGGCAGTTGGTGGTAGAAAACATAGCAGATTTAGAGCGGGTAATCAATGGGCGATTGTTGACCTATGAACAGGCGAAAGAACAGGAGCAACTGATACAGGAGAAGCTGGATGATCCAAATCGGGATCGGATGGAAACCGCGACGCTGTATCGGCTGCAGCAGGGGTTACGGGAATATGCGCGGTGGATTGCGACGTCAGATCAGCTGCAAGCGGAAGAACAGACGATGACGGCGCGGTTTAATGAGATCTCGCAGGAGCGGGAGCAGGCGGCGAAATCAGAAATGGAGCCGGACGTATATTTTGGATTGATGCAGCAGCTGGAGGGAGAACAGCTTGACATCTGGGGACAGACGCCGGGGATACGGGAACGAAGATATAATGTGGCGATGCAGGAAGACTTTGCAGAAATGGGGCAGGAACTGGTTGAGCGGATCATGCAGATTCCGTATTGGGAGCAGGATGCAGAGCAGCAGGAGAAGGTTTCGGAAACGATCGAGCAGCTTCGAAAACAGGGCTACAGTGACGAAGAAATTAAAGAATATATAAAATATGCAAGATACCGGCGGGATGAAGCAGAGGTAGCGGAGAGAAAAGAAGAACAGATACAGTTTGCGGAAGAACATCCGGTGTGGGCGAGTATCTTAAGCGTGCCGGCGAAGCTGGTTGGAGCGGTGACCGGTACGGTACAGTCGCTGATAGATTATGTGGGAAGTATAGGAGAAGAAGGATATCAGGCGCCGAACCGGAACGGAATGGGCTATATTCTAAATGATTTTGCGCAGACGGTGCGGGGGACGGTATCAAAGGAAATTGCAGAGCAGACAGAC
>CALWVC010000215.1 GCA_944384865.1 uncultured Clostridia bacterium | reverse complement strand
AATGACCCTTACAGAGGAAGTGCAGAAGCTCAGACAATAAAATAGAGAACAGGCAAAGGAAATTGCCCGTTTAAAAGGGGAAAATGCTCGATGTCAGAGCTCCCCTGATGATCGGCAATTCTGCGGCAGCGTGGGTTCTCAGTATAAGCAGACTGGTAATGCTGTCCCGGTGAATTTGGCGTTTGATAGTGGTAAAAAATTAAAGAAACATTGGAGAATTTATGATGTGAAATTTGAATTTTATTACAGAGCAAAATTTTACAGATCATGTAAAAACAACTATTGAAAATTATGGAGAAAAGCTAGAGCCTTTTGATTTAAAAAGGTTCAACAAAAATATTATTAATCCAATTAAACTAATTTTCGAAAAGACTGTTTATCAATCAACTTGGGATGAAATTGTCAGCAACGAAATTTTTAGGCAGAGGGATAAGTCCAGCAACAATGATATTGGATATTTTCATCAGCGTATTTTTCAGTACATAAAAAATTGCCATGTCCCACCGAACGGTGAAGAAGGCGGTTGGGATGTAATCTACGAGAATGCCGATGGCGTTTCTATTTCTGATTCTGGAAATGTTCATACGGTATATGCAGAGATGAAAAACAAGCATAATACGATGAACTCGGCTTCGGCTGGTAAGACATTTATTAAAATGCAAAACCAGCTACTTAACGATGATGATTGCGCTTGCTTCTTGGTTGAAGCTATTGCTCGGCGTTCGCAGAATATCAAATGGGAAACCACCGTGGATAAAAAGAAAGTTGGTCATAAACTAGTAAGTCTTGACCAGTTCTATGCTTTGGTAACCGGGGGGAGATGCGTTCTACCAAATGTATATGGTTCTTCCTTCGGATATAGAAAAGGTAGTGAAAGAGCTTGACGGCACAATCGTTCCGCACGATACGGTTATTGATGAATTGAGGGAACGAGCGGCCAAACAGGATATTGAATCTGAAGATTTAGCAATAGCTATGGCAGCTTATATGCTGGGATTTGGAAAGCTATAAAAGGTTTACCTAAATACCAAAGGAGAGTAATTCTATGCAAGATGGAAAAAGAATATTCGCAGATGTTATAGGAACCGATTTGTAGGATGTCAACTATATTGACAATATCAAACGTCTAAAAAAATATAATCCGTAATCGGGCAAGCCGTTAACAGATATAAATACCTTTTAATTTTTCCAGAATCACTACACCGCAAGGTTTACACCTCAGCGCACCGCTGAGCAATATCTCCATAATTGAACACAAAAAACAAGGGGTCCAAAGTCAGTAATGCCCTCGGGCGCCCTTATTTCAAACTTTTTCCGGCGGTTTTGCTCCGGTGAAGGCATCTTTTATTGTATCAAAATCAGCAGGAATATAGAAATAATCGTAGCGAGTTTGATACAAAGCTGAGGAATAATTAAAAAGCGTGCCTTTGCGGTGTAGGAATCACGCTTGGGGTGTAAAGGGGAGCCGGGACTGCCCGGCTGTTTTGCACACAAACACTCCTCGCCGCCGTAATGGTAGTGAGGAGTGTTTGTTATAACAGTTTATCCGAGAAGCTTCTTCAAATCTTCATCGGGCGTGGTAATCGGTCCGATGTTGTATTTCTCAACAAGAAGGTTCATCACATGGGGAGAGATAAACGCAGGGAGCGTGGGACCCAGCAGAATGTTTTTAATTCCAAGGTGCAAAAGCGTTAGCAGGATGCAAACCGCCTTTTGTTCATACCAAGAAAGGACCATGGAAAGCGGAAGGTCGTTCACTCCGCACCCAAATGCTTCTGCAAGAGCAACAGCAACCTTGATCGCGCTGTAAGCGTCGTTGCACTGTCCCATATCCATAATGCGGGGCAGACCGCCGATAGTTCCAAGATCAAGGTCGTTGAAGCGGTATTTTCCGCAAGCAAGGGTCAGGACAACGGTGTCGGAGGGAGCTTTCTTTACAAATTCCGTATAATAATTTCTGCCTGCCCTTGCACCGTCACAACCTCCCACAAGGAAGAAGCGTTTGATCGCCCCGGCTTTAACCGCTTCAACCACGGTATCCGCCACGGAAAGAACCGCTCCGTGAGAAAAACCGGTGGAAACCTTTGAGCCGCCGTTTATTCCCGTAAATACAGTATCCTCTCCATAACCGCCCAGCCGGAGCGCTTTTTCGATAATCGGAGTAAAATCCTTATTCTCGCCTATATGCACGGTTTCAGGATAAGATACCACTTCGGTAGTAAAAACTCTGTCCGCATAACTTTGCTTTGGAGGCATAAGACAGTTAGTGGTGAACAAAACAGGGGCAGGAATGTTTGCAAACTCCTTCTGCTGGTTCTGCCATGCAGTGCCGAAGTTGCCCTTAAGATGCGCATACTTTTTCAGTTCAGGATAAGCGTGCGCAGGGAGCATCTCACCGTGTGTATAAATATTAATGCCTTTGTTTTCCGTCTGCTCAAGAAGTTGTTTCAAATCATACAGGTCATGACCCGAAATAACGATAAAAGGGCCTTTCTCTACGGTGAGAGATACTTCTGTAGGCGTAGGAATGCCAAAGGTTTCAGTGTTTGCTTTATCAAGTAACGCCATACATTTCAGATTAACTTCCCCTACCTCAAGTACAATAGGCAGCAGCTTGTCCATGTCCCAATCCATACCAATTGCAAAAAGAGCCTTGTAGAAGAATTTATTTACTTCTTCATCGGTATAGCCGAGAACGGCGGCGTGGTAAGCATAAGCTGCAACGCCGCGGATTCCGAAGAGAATCAAAGATTTAAGAGAACGGATATCCTCATCTCCGCCCCAAAGGGCTTTCATATCGTAGTCATCATTTCTTCCACACGCAGAAGCGCAGCTAAGGCATCTCGGCACAAGCCGTTCTTTCTCCGCCTGAACTCTGTCGATCAAAACGGATATGGTTTTGTCATTGAAATTCACATTCGTAATGGTTGTGAACAAACCTTCGATAATCAGTTTGTCCGTATCTTTCGTAACGATGTCCTCGTTTCCTTGGGTGGCGCGGGCGAGTCCAATCAACGCACCGGTCAGCTTGTCCTGAAGATTGGCGGTTTCCGCTTTTTTGCCGCACACGCCGGCGTTTCTGGTGCAGCCGGTGCATCCTGCGGTCTGCTCACATTGAAAGCAGAACATTTTCGTGTTTTCCATAAATACATTCCTTCATTTAATCTAAGATTTTTCCATCTGTTGAAATAGTTACTATTCGCCAGGGGATAAACTTCCCGCTTGCCTTTAAGGCGT
Source organism: uncultured Clostridia bacterium (assembly GCA_944384865.1). Taxonomy (GTDB): domain Bacteria; phylum Bacillota; class Clostridia; order Oscillospirales; family Acutalibacteraceae; genus RUG14109. The sequence continues at coordinate 1,811 of CALWVC010000215.1, read as the reverse complement.
TTTTAACGGCATTTTCGATGCCGCCGCAGCAGGGTACTTCCATCCTCACAACAGTGACGCTTTTGATGTTGTTATTTGCGATGATTTGCGTCAGCTTTTCGGTGTAGTCTACATCATCCAGTTTAGGGCAGCCAATAAGGGTTATGTGATGGCTGATAAAATCGTTGTGGAAATTACCGTAGGCAAAGGCAGTACAGTCTGCTGCAACGAGAAGGTTTGCATTTTCAAAATAAGGGGCGCTTACCGGCATCAGCTTTATCTGCACCGGCCATTGGCAAAGCTGGCTTGCCACCGGCGAAGTAGCCTGGGCAGCCTCTGCTTGACGCTTTATCGCTTTTGCTTTGGTGCCTGGGCAGCCCTGGAATGCTGGTTTCTGTCCTTTTGCCGCAAGGACGGCGGCTTGGTTATAAGCCGAAGCTTCTCTCTCTTCAAAGGTTATTGCGCCTGTGGGGCAGGCGGGAAGGCAGTCGCCAAGTCCATCGCAGTAATCTTCGCGGCTAAGCTTTGCCTTTCCATTTACCATTTCAATTGCCCCCTCATGGCAGGCATTGACGCAGAGCCCGCAGCCGTTACATTTTTCTTCGTCGATTTTTATGATTTTTCTTACCATAATTTATCACTCCTGAACCTCAATTTTAAAAATATTGATGACATCACTATCGGGACAGCAAAACCTTATTTCTCCATTTTTAGCCTTTGGCGGACTTCCGCCATAGCGGAGAATGTCAATATAGGGAAAGGCAACATGCATTGCCATGGGACAAAGCCTGCCCCGCTCAGTGTCATAATCAAAGGTATCTCCCGTTTTGTGCCCCCTGTGGCAGGAACATTCCCCTTTTTTGTCTACAAGGGTTATCTTGATTTTAGGTCTCATTTCCTCATTTTCACCTCGCATTCTCTTGATTTTCTGTATAAATTGTAATATAATTTTTGTGGCAAGTCTGTTGTATTTACAACGTAAACGAGGTTTTTTATGAAAGAATTTATCACGATACTAAAAAAGACCGTCCTATTTTCGGGGGTCAAAGAAAATGAGATAGAAGCAATGCTTTCCTGCCTGCAGGCGAGAAAATTCAGTTTTAAAAAAGGGGAATTCGTGTTAAGCCAGGGGCAAAGGTTGGATAATATTCTGATACTGGCAAAGGGGAAGCTGCACATTCAGCAGGACGATTACTGGGGCAACCGGAGCATTATCAATATTGTAAATCCGAGGGAAATGTTCGGGGAGGCCTATGCTGCGCCTGAAAGCGGGGCTGTAATGAATGATGTGATGGCGGTGGAAGACAGTGAGGTGATATTCTTTGATGTGAAAAAGATACTTACCGTTTGTTCTTCTACTTGCAGGTTTCACACTATTGTGGTGCAGAACCTCTTCTATGCCATTTCGGAAAGAAACAGGAGGCTGGTGCAGAAGCTGGGGTATATGTCAAAGCGCACGACCCGCGAAAAGCTTATCGCCTATCTTTCCGACCAAGCAAAGCGCCAAAATGGCAGCAGTTTTTCCATTCCCTTCAACCGTCAGCAGCTTGCTGATTTTCTATCGGTGGACAGGAGCGCAATGTCCAATGAACTCTGTAAAATGAGAAATGAGGGGCTGATCGAATTTGATAAGAACCATTTTACATTGCTATAAAATACAAAAAACTCCTCGCCGCCGTCTGCACAAGTCCGCAAAAAACGGACACAGAAAAAAGAGCCCTCCTAATGCAGAATAAACATCAAGAGGGTTTTGCCATACTGACTTCCACAATCACTGTGAATAACTGCGCCACGGATAGACGGAAATGACAGGCAGGCATTGTTTATTGTGG
>CALWVC010000214.1 GCA_944384865.1 uncultured Clostridia bacterium | reverse complement strand
CAGCACCGTCACCCCGAAGGCCAGCGCCATCAACAGACTGACAAAGCGTTTACACATCTTTTACCGTCCTTTCTGTTCGTTGAAAACCATCACACAGACTTTGTTTTATAATAACAGATTTCTCACCAAAGTCAACCGTCGTTTTAATTCTCCCAAAAGTTATCCAGCTGCCTGTGCGGGTGTATATTCCGCCAACCAGCCGTATTTTTCTATCTAAAAACCTTCCTGCGCCCAACTGCTACAAAGGAAAACGGCACAGGAAATCCTGTGCCGTTTTATTGCAAGACAAAAATTAAGCGTTCACTTTGGTAACAACGCCGGAACCAACTGTTCTGCCGCCCTCACGGATAGCAAAACGCAGGCCCTCTTCGATCGCGATGGGGGAAATCAACTCAACGTCCATCTCGACGTTATCGCCGGGCATGCACATCTCGGTGCCTTCCGGCAGCGTGATCACGCCGGTAACGTCAGTGGTTCTGAAATAGAACTGCGGACGGTAGTTGTTGAAGAACGGCGTATGACGGCCGCCCTCATCCTTGGTCAGAACATAAACCTGCCCATGGAACTTGGTGTGGGGATTAATCGAACCCGGTGCGCAAAGCACCTGACCGCGCTCAATTTCATTACGCTGTACACCGCGCAGCAGCGCGCCGATGTTATCGCCGGCCTCGGCATAATCCAGAATCTTTCTGAACATCTCGATACCGGTAACAACAACCTTGCGGCGCTCTTCGGTCAGACCGATGATCTCAACTTCTTCGCCGGTTTTCAGCTGGCCACGCTCCACTCTACCGGTAGCAACGGTGCCGCGGCCGGTGATAGTGAATACATCTTCAACAGGCATCAGGAACGGCTGATCAGCCTTACGATCAGGCGTCGGGATATATTCGTCTACCGCGTTCATCAGCTCAATGATCGGCGCATACTCCGGCGCGTTGATATCAGTAGAGGTAGACTCCAGCGCCTGCAGTGCAGAACCGCGGATGATCGGAATATCATCGCCGGGGAACTCATATTTGCTCAGCGTCTCGCGGATTTCCATCTCGACCAGATCCAGCAGCTCCGGATCGTCTACCTGGTCGCACTTGTTCATGAACACGACAATCGCCGGCACGCCAACCTGACGGGCAAGCAGAAGGTGCTCTTTGGTCTGCGCCATCGGGCCGTCGGTAGCAGCGATAACCAGGATCGCGCCGTCCATCTGCGCAGCACCGGTGATCATGTTTTTAACATAGTCGGCATGGCCAGGGCAGTCAACGTGCGCATAGTGTCTTTTGTCGGTCTGATACTCAACGTGTGCAGTATTGATCGTGATACCGCGCTCACGCTCTTCGGGCGCCTTATCGATGTTTGCATAATCGGTAAAGTCTGCGTCGCCCTTAAAAGACAGAACCTTGGTGATCGCAGCGGTCAAAGTGGTCTTACCATGATCGACGTGACCGATCGTACCAATGTTTACATGGGGTTTCGTACGTTCAAAATGTTCTTTTGCCATTTTAGAATGCCTCCTTAAAATATGCTTTCGCTTTACTTTCTCATTTTAACAACACTTACCGCAAATAGCAAGTGTTTTTTATGGGTTTTTACAGCTTAGTTATCCTTTTTTGCTCTCGCGGTCATAATTTTTTCCGCAATGCTCTTCGGAACCTCTTTATAACCGTCGGGCTCCATCACATACTGGCCGCGACCCTGCGTCTTGGAACGCAGATCGGTAGCATAACCGAACATATCGCCCAACGGCACACGCGCGTTGATCTGCTTGGCGCCGTTACGGTCTTCAAAGCCCTGGATCTCGCCGCGCCGTGCATTCAGATCACCGATGACATCGCCCATATATTCTTCAGGCACAATGACCGTCACTTTCATGATCGGCTCAAGCAAAACCGGATCTGCTTTTCTGCAGGCTTCCTTGAACGCCATGGAACCGGCGATCTTAAAGGCCATTTCAGAAGAGTCGACCTCATGATAAGAACCGTCATACAACGTAACCTTCACATCTACCACGTTGTAGCCGGCCAGCACGCCGGACTGCATCGCGCCGCGAATCCCGGCGTCATCCGCAGGAATATACTCCTTCGGAACCGCAGCGCCAACAATCTTGTTGATAAATTCATAGCCTTTTCCGGTCTCGTTGGGTTCGGCGATGATTTTAACATGGCCGTATTGACCCTTACCGCCGGACTGACGGGCATATTTCATATCAACATCTGCCGATTTGCGGATGGTTTCTTTATATGCGACCTGCGGTTTGCCCACATTGGCCTCTACTTTAAATTCCCGCAGCAGACGGTCGACGATGATTTCCAGATGCAGCTCGCCCATACCTGCGATAATGGTCTGCCCGGTTTCTTCGTCGGTATAGCAACGGAATGTCGGATCTTCTTCCGCCAGCTTGGCCAGCGCAATGCCCATCTTTTCCTGACCCGCCTTGGTTTTCGGCTCAATGGCCACACGGATAACCGGTTCCGGAAAATTCATGGATTCCAGGATAATCGGGTGCTTTTCATCACACAGCGTATCGCCGGTGGTGGTATTCTTCAAACCGACTGCGGCGGCGATATCGCCGGCGTAGCAGGTCTCGATATCCTCCCGGTGATTGGAATGCATCTGCAGAATTCTGCCCATGCGTTCCTTATTGTCTTTCACTGAATTATACACGCTGGACCCGGCGTCAACCTTACCGGAATAAACCCGGAAAAAGCAGATCTTACCCACAAACGGGTCAGTGGCAATTTTAAAAGCCAGCGCCGCAAACGGCTCGGTATCGGAAGAATGCCGGCATTCTTCTTCATCTGTCTCGGGATTAATACCCTTGATCGATTCAATATCGGTCGGCGCGGGCATAAAGTCAACGATCGCATCCAACAACGGTTGCACACCCTTGTTACGGTAAGAGGTACCGCAGCACATCGGAACCATATGATTGGCGATGGTCGCCTTACGGATGCAGGTCTTGATCTCTTCCACTGTCAACTCCTCGCCGTTGAAGTATTTCTCCAGCAGCGCATCGTCCTGCTCGGCGACATGCTCAATCAGCTCGTTGCGGTATTTCTCCGCCAGCTCCTTCATATCGTCGGGGATGGGCTCATGACGCACATCCTTACCCAGATCGTCATAATAAATGATGGCCTCGTTGTTGATCAGGTCAACAATGCCTTTAAAGGTATCCTCCGACCCGATGGGCAACTGAATCGGCACCGCGTTACACTGAAACCGTTCCTTGACCATATCCAGCACACGATAAAAATCAGCGCCCATAATGTCCATCTTATTGACATAGATCATCCGGGGAACCTTGTATTCATCGGCCTGACGCCAGACGGTCTCAGACTGAGGCTCAACACCGCCCTTGGCGCACAATACGGTCACAGAACCGTCCAGCACGCGCAGCGAACGCTGCACCTCGACGGTAAAGTCCACGTGGCCGGGGGTGTCGATGATATTGATACGATGGTTTTTCCAAAAACAGGTGGTTGCGGCGGAGGTAATGGTAATACCACGCTCCTGCTCCTGCTCCATCCAGTCCATGGTGGCGGCGCCGTCGTGCACCTCGCCGATTTTATGGGTGATACCCGTATAAAACAGGATCCGTTCGGTGGTGGTGGTTTTACCGGCGTCGATATGAGCCATAATACCAATATTTCTTGTAAGTTCGAGGGGAACTTTTCTTGGCATAATGTCCTCCTTAAGGTTTTACCATCTGTAATGTGCAAAAGCCTTGTTTGCTTCCGCCATTTTGTGTGTATCTTCGCGTTTCTTGGCTGCGGCGCCGTTGCCGTTCACCGCATCCAGAATCTCGCCGGCAAGCCGCTCCTTCATTGTGCGCTCGGAACGCTGCCGGGAATAAACGGTGATCCACCGCAGGCCCAGCGTTTCTCTCCGGGCGGGGCGAACTTCCATCGGAACCTGATAGGTCGAACCGCCGACACGGCGGGCCTTGACCTCCAGCTGGGGCATCACGTTTTCCATCGCGGCTTCAAAAACCTCCAGCGGCTCTTTGCCGGATTTCTCAGCAACGATGTCAAACGCACCGTATACGATTTTCTGGGCGATGCCCTTTTTACCGTCTAACATCACGTTATTGATCAGACGGGTGACGAGCTTGGAATTATAAATCGGATCCGGCAGCACGTCACGCTTTGCGATTTGGCCTCTTCTTGGCACTTCGCTTCCCTCCTTCATAAAAAATGAGTTCACAGGTACTCGGACAAAATTCTTCCGTCGGCACCAAGGCAGGCTCTACGCTTTGTATAGAACTGCCCTGATTGCTTGTTGTCTGCAACCATGCAGATGAATTTCGTCAAACATGCAGCATCCTTATTTCTTCGGACGCTTCGCGCCGTATTTAGACCGGCCCTGCATTCTGTTGGCAACACCCTGGGTATCCAGCGTGCCGCGGATGATGTGGTAACGCACACCGGGCAGGTCGGCGACACGGCCGCCGCGAATCAGCACCACGCTATGCTCCTGCAGGTTATGGCCGATGCCGGGAATGTAAGCAGAAACCTCAATCCCGTTGGACAACCGTACACGGGCGACCTTCCGCAGCGCCGAGTTCGGCTTTTTCGGGGTCATGGTACGAACCGCAGTGCACACGCCGCGCTTTTGCGGGGAGCTCTGATCGATCGGCTCGCGTTTTTTGGAGTTAAAGCCCCTGTTCAACGCGGGAGCCTTGGACTTTTTGACAGAGGTCTCTCTGCCGACGCGAACCAACTGGTTAAAGGTAGGCATATCGCATCTCCTTTCTGTATAGTAGCTCTGTCAGTCTGCAAAAATGCCCTATGGACGCCCGTCAGCAGCCCGGCCGCTCGCCGGAAGCCGCTGTGATAACGCGTATGGGCGCAAATTTCGCACAATAACTCACAGTAACGAATTGATTTTAAACCATTTCATTCAATTTGTCAACTATATTTTGTTAAAATCCCGAAAAATATACGAAAACTCGTGTGTTTAAACCCAACACAACTGCATTTTGTATGATATGCGGCTCCAACGCCGGTCTGCGGCGGTTCAGCGCAACAACGGGAAGAATCCGCCGGAGCAGCCGGGAATGGTCTTTGTCTATCTGGTATGCGTCGTTGCCGCCCCTGTCGGGAGGGTGTTTAAAACAAACCGGCCCCGGACGGAAAAATCCGTCCGGGGCTGAACACTGTTTGTATTCCGTTTAACCAGCCGATTTATTCCTCGGTGGAATAAACGATATCATCATCCAGATCCTCTTCATCCGGGATATCGATCGCATCCTGCTGGTAGCACTTCATACCGGTGCCAGCGGGAATCAGCTTACCGATGATGACGTTTTCTTTCAGGCCAAACAGCTCATCCGCCTTGCCTTTGATCGCCGCGTCGGTCAACACCCGTGTCGTTTCCTGGAAAGAGGCTGCCGACAGGAACGAATCCGTCGCCAGCGACGCTTTGGTAATACCCAGTAGGGTCGCCGCACCGGTGGCCTCGCTGACCTGCTCGCCCGCGGCCGCACGCCTGCGAATCTCCTCATTGGCCGCATAGAAGGTGCCGCGTTCTACCATGGTGCCGGGAATCAGCTCGGTGCTGCCGTTATCCTCCACCCGGATCTTGCGCATCATCTGCCGCACAATGACCTCGATGTGTTTATCGTTGATATCCACGCCCTGCAGCCGGTAAACGCTCTGCACCTGCGCGATGATATAATTCTGCACCGCCTGCGCACCCAGAATCGCCAGAATATCCTGGGGATATACCACGCCCTCTGTCAGCTGCTGGCCCTTTTCCACCACGTCGCCTTCCTGCACTAAAATCCGATAGTCATAGGGAATCACATAACGTTTCTCGTCCATGCCCTCGGTATCGGTGACGACGATCTCGCGGTTTTTCTTAACCGTTTCCAGCCGGACTACGCCGGGAATCTCACTCAGATACGCCGCATGCTTGGGCCGCCGCGCTTCAAACAGCTCTTCGACCCGCGGCAGACCCTGGGTAATATCTTCGCTGGACGCAATACCGCCGGTATGGAAGGTACGCATCGTCAGCTGCGTACCCGGCTCGCCAATGGACTGCGCCGCCACGATACCCACCGCTTCGCCAATAGTTACCGGCTGACCGGAGGCCAGGTTGGCGCCATAGCATTTCTTGCAGATCCCGTGCTTGGCCTTACAGGTCAAAATCGACCGGATCCGGCACTGTTTAATGCCGGCGTTGACAATGCGCATCGCGTCGTCATAGGTCATCATCTCATCGGTATCCATGACCACCTCGCCGGTTTCCGGATGGATGGCCGGCTCCAGCAGATAGCGACCCACCAGACGGTCAGACAGCTTTTCAATCAGTTGTTTACCGTCATAGATATCAAAGACCAACAGACCTTCGTCAGTTTCACAATCGTCTTCCCGCACGATCACATCCTGAGAAATATCCACCAGACGGCGGGTCAGATAACCCGAGTCGGCGGTTCGCAGGGCGGTATCGGCCAGGCCCTTTCGGGCGCCGCGGGAAGAAATGAAATATTCCAGAACATTCAATCCCTCGCGGTAGTTTGACCGGATCGGAACCTCGATAATCTTACCGGAGGTATTGGCGATCAGGCCGCGCATACCCGCCAACTGACGGATCTGGCTGGTCGAACCACGGGCGCCGGAGTCCACCATCATATTGATGGGGTTGTATTCCGACAGGTTATCTGTCAACGCGGCGGACACCTCGTCAACCGTCTCCTGCCAAATATCCTGCACATGCTTGGCGCGCTCGTCATTAGACATCATACCGCGCTTAAACTGTTTGGTGACTTTGTCGATTTTCTCTTCCGCCTCAGCGATCTTCTGCGCCTTGATGGGCGGTACCACCGCATCAGACACCGCGATGGTGATCGCGCCCTTGGTAGAATATTTATAGCCGGTGCTCTTGATCTTGTCCAGCACCTCGCTGGTCACCGACGTGCCGTTGACACGGATGCACGCATCAATGATCTTACCCAGCAGCTTTTTGCCGGCTTTCGAAGCGATGTATTTACCGGCTTCGTCCCGTTTAAACATGATTTCCAGATCCAGCTCATGACCCGGCTGCGTTCTGTCTACAAAGCCCAGGTTCTGCGGAATCGACTCGTTGAAAATCAGATATCCCACTGTAGCGTCGATGATCCGGCTGATCTGTTCCCCGTTATATTCGCCGGTCATCCGCACCCTGATCGGCGCATGCAGCCCGACGATCCCGGCGTCATATGCCATAATCGCCTCGTCTTTATCCCGGAACACCTTGCCGGTTCCGGGCTCATCGTCCCGCACCAGCGTCAGGTAATAGGAACCCAAAACCATATCCTGCGTCGGAACCGTGACCGGCTTGCCGTCAGACGGCTTGAGCAGGTTGTTGGCAGCCAGCATCAAAATACGCGCTTCAGCCTGCGCCTCAGCAGACAGCGGCACATGCACCGCCATCTGGTCGCCGTCAAAGTCGGCGTTGAACGCGGTACAAACCAGCGGGTGCAGTTTGATAGCCCGACCCTCCACCAGCACCGGCTCAAAAGCCTGAATACCCAGACGGTGCAGTGTCGGCGCACGGTTCAGGAACACCGGATGGTCCTTGATGACCACTTCCAGCGCGTCCCACACCTCGGTTTTGACCCGCTCAATCATTTTTCTGGCCGACTTGATATTGCCCGCCACGCCGGTCTCCACCAGCCGTTTCATTACAAAGGGCTTAAACAGCTCCAGCGCCATTTCTTTCGGCAGACCGCACTGATACATTTTCAGTTCCGGCCCGACCACGATTACCGAACGGCCGGAATAATCCACCCGCTTGCCCAGCAGGTTCTGCCGGAACCGCCCCTGTTTGCCCTTGAGCATATCCGACAGCGATTTCAGCGGCCGGTTGTTCGGCCCTGTCACCGGACGCCCGCGCCGGCCGTTGTCGATCAGCGCGTCTACCGCCTCCTGCAGCATGCGTTTCTCATTGCGCACAATGATATTCGGCGCGCCCAGCTCCAGCAGCCGCGCCAGACGGTTGTTGCGGTTGATGACCCGGCGGTATAAATCGTTCAGGTCAGAGGTGGCGAACCGACCGCCCTCTAACTGTACCATCGGCCGCAGATCCGGCGGAATTACCGGGATGACGTCGAGAATCATCCACTCCGGCCGGTTGTGAGACAGGCGGAAGGATTCCACCACCTCCAGCCGTTTGGACAGCCGGATGCGTTTTTGACCGGTCGCGTCCTCCAGCTCTTTTTTCAGTTCGGCGGACAGCTGCTCCAGATCAATCTCACACAGCAGCTTTTTAATCGCTTCCGCGCCCATTTCCGCGGTAAAATCATCTTCATATTTTTCGTACATATCCATGTACTGTTTTTCATTGAGCAGCTGCATTTTCATCAGCGGCGTGCTCCCCGGATCGGTGACGATGTATTTGGAGAAATACAGCACCTGCTCCAGATCTCTGGGCGACATGTCCAGCATCAGACCCATTCTGGACGGAATCGTTTTAAAATACCAGATATGCGAAACCGGAGCAGCCAGCTCAATGCTGCCCATCCGCTCTCTTCTGACCTTGGCGCGGGTGACCTCTACGCCGCAGCGTTCGCAGATCTTGCCCTTATAACGGATACGCTTATATTTGCCGCAATGGCACTCCCAATCCTTCTGCGGCCCGAAAATCCGTTCGCAGAACAACCCGTCGCGCTCCGGTTTGAGCGTGCGGTAATTGATGGTTTCCGGCTTTTTGACCTCGCCGTGAGACCATTCCCGAATTTTTTCCGGCGATGCAAGGCCGATACGAATCGATTCAAACTCATGAAATTCCATAAATCCGTTCCTCCTTACATCAAATCGTCATCGATGTCAAGCGCATCGATCTCATCATCGTCTGGTTCTCTATCTAAAAACAGCTCGTCATCATCCACAGCGTCGCCGTTTTCATCCTCCAGACCATAGCCGTCCAAATGATCGGCCACCACCTGATTGTCCAGCGTCTCGTCCTCCGGCACATTATTGACGATCAGATCGTCGTCATCCTCAAACGTCTGCTTTAAGTCAATCTCCTCGCCCGCAGCATCCAACACCTTCACATCCAGCGCCAGCGACTGCAGTTCCTTGATCAACACCTTAAAGGATTCCGGCACGCCGGGTTTCGGCACATTATTGCCCTTGACAATAGCCTCGTAGGTTTTGACACGCCCCACAACATCATCCGACTTCACCGTCAAAATCTCCTGCAGCGTATAGGCCGCGCCATAAGCCTCCAGCGCCCAAACCTCCATCTCGCCAAACCGCTGACCGCCAAACTGCGCTTTACCGCCCAGCGGCTGCTGGGTCACCAGCGAATACGGTCCGGTAGACCGGGCGTGGATCTTGTCGTCTACCAGATGGTGCAGCTTTAAGAAATACATATAGCCCACCGTTACCCGGTTGTCAAAGGGCAGGCCGGTGCGTCCGTCATAAAGCTGGGTTTTCCCGTCTTCATTGTAACCCGCCATTTTCAGACACTCGCGAATATCGCTCTCTCTGGCGCCGTCAAATACCCGGGTGCAGACCTTCCAGCCCAGCGCCTTGGCCGCATAACCCAGATGCACCTCTAAAACCTGACCGATATTCATACGGCTGGGAACGCCCAGCGGGTTGAGCACGATATCCAGCGGCGTACCATCCGGCAAAAACGGCATATCCTCCTGCGGCAAAATCCGCGAAACAACACCCTTGTTTCCGTGGCGGCCCGCCATTTTGTCACCCACCGAAATTTTCCGCTTCTGGGCGATATAGCAGCGCACCACCATATTCACGCCGGGATTCAGCTCCGCGCAGTTGTCTCTGGTAAACACCTTCACATCCACGATGGTGCCATATTCACCATGGGGCACGCGCATGGAAGTATCCCGCACTTCTCTGGCCTTTTCACCGAAGATCGCGCGCAGCAGCCGTTCTTCAGCGGTCAGCTCGGTCTCGCCCTTGGGCGTAACCTTACCCACCAGAATATCCCCCGCGCGCACCTCGGCGCCGACACGGATGATGCCGCGCTCGTCCAGATCCTTCAGCGCATCCTCGCCCACGTTGGGGATATCCCGGGTGATCTCTTCCGGTCCCAGCTTGGTATCCCGCGCTTCGATCTCATATTCCTCAATATGGATCGAGGTAAACACGTCGTCTTTAACCAGTTTTTCATTGATCAAAACCGCGTCTTCATAGTTATAACCCTCCCAGGTCATAAACCCGATCAACACGTTTTTGCCCAACGCAATCTCACCGTTTTGGGTAGCCGGGCCGTCGGCGATCACATCGCCGGCCTTGACCGTATCTCCTTCAGCCACAATCGGACGCTGGTTGATACAGGTGCCCTGGTTGGAGCGCATGAATTTAATCAGATCATAGTGATCGGTCTCGCCGGATTTCGGCTTTACCTCAATCGTATCCGCCGTAACACGGGTAACAACACCGTCGTTTTTGGCGATGACACAAACGCCGGAATCTACCGCCGCCTTATATTCCATTCCGGTGCCGACGATAGGCGACTCGGTCACCAGCAGCGGAACTGCCTGCCGCTGCATGTTCGAGCCCATCAGCGCACGGTTGGCGTCGTCGTTTTCCAAAAACGGAATCATCGCCGTCGCCACCGAAACGATCATACGCGGCGACACGTCCATATAATCGGCGCGGGTGTTTTCCACTTCCAGAAATTCGTCTTTATAGCGGCAGTTTACTTTCGCCCGCACAAACCGGCCGTTTTCGTCCAGTGGTTCGTTGGCTTGCGCCACCACATACTCGTCCTCTTCATCGGCGGTCATATAGACCACCTCGTCGGTCACCACGCCGGTTTCCTTATCAATTTTCCGATAGGGCGCCTCGATAAAACCATATTCATTGATTTTTGCAAAAGTCGCCAGATGGGAAATCAAACCGATATTCGGGCCTTCCGGCGTTTCAATCGAACACATTCTGCCGTAATGGCTGTAGTGCACGTCCCGCACTTCAAACCCGGCCCGGTCTCTGGAAAGGCCGCCGGGACCCAGCGCAGACAACCGGCGTTTATGAGTCAGCTCCGCCAGCGGGTTGGCCTGGTCCATAAACTGCGACAACGGCGAAGAACCGAAAAATTCCCGGATTGCCGCCACCACCGGCCGGATATTGATCAGTGTCTGCGGTGTAATAGAATCGGTATCCTGCGCCTGCAGGGTCATTTTTTCCCGAACAACCCGTTCCATTCTGGAAAAGCCGATGCGGAACTGATTTTGCAGCAGCTCGCCCACCGAACGGATCCGGCGGTTGCCCAGATGGTCGATATCATCAATGTTTCCCAGCCCGTACGGCAGGCCGCACAGATAGTT
>CALWVC010000213.1 GCA_944384865.1 uncultured Clostridia bacterium | reverse complement strand
GGGGCGCATATAGATGTTATAACCAGGCAAATGCGCATATATGGTTGCATTTTATCGGTTTTTTCTGTATAATAAGGATATCGCATAACCATGGAGGACGCTATGCCGGACATTTGCATTCTGGGATATACCCCCTATCAATATTTAATCTCGTTTATTGTGTTCTCATTTTTAGGCTGGTGCGTACAGGTCGGCTACCACGCGGTATATAACCGGACTTTTCATAATAATGGAATGCTGCTCGGACCATTCTGCCCGATCTACGGTTTTGGAACGATCGTCATGATGATCTGTGTTCAAAACATTCAAAACATCTTTGTCCTGACAGTCGCGGTCTTCCTGCTCAATGCCGTATTGGAGTTGTCTGTGGGATTTCTGATTCATCTCATTACCCGTAACCGCCTGTGGAACTATGAACACGAGCGCTATAACTTTCACGGCTATATTTGTCTGAAATTCACGCTGATCTGGACCGTCTGCGGCCTGATCGCTTACAAGCTGATCATTCCGATGCTGTTCGATCTGATAGATAAATTCCCAGAATGGTCTCTGCTGACCGGTATACTCATTTTTTATTCGATTTTGCTGTTAGATATCATCGTTTCTTTCATAACCTTCTTCAAGCTAAACAAAAAGCTCAAAAATATCGACCTATTGAATCAGAAGATCTCCGAATCCTCGAACGCGCTGTCTAAAAGCATCCGCGAAGACGTCGCCGATTTAAAACAAAAACTTCAAAATCTGGTGAATCAAAATTGGCTGCAAAAACGACTGTTGCATGCGTTTCCGAATCTGCGCTCTGATAAACACGGTCAGGCGCTGGAACAGATGCGGCGGGACTTGCGAAAACAGCAAAAAAACAAAACCCCAAAACCGCCGCGCGCCAATACTGCGGCACTTCCTTTTGCGCACGGCATTGGTTTTTACAAACTGTTTTGGCTTTTTATGTTCGGCTGCGTAACCGGCGTTTTGATCGAAACGCTGTATTGTCTGTATATCAACCATTATATCGAAAGCCGCGTGGGGCTGCTTTACGGGCCGTTCAACTGCGTATATGGAATCGGCGTAGTCATCCTCACGTTATGCCTGTATAAACTGCAAAAGACCCGGGATTTATGGGTGTTCTTCATCAGCATGATGATCGGCGGCGTTTTTGAATATGTGTGCAGCCTGGTTCAGGAGTATGCGTTCGGCACTATCTCCTGGAATTATGAAAGCAGCCGTTCCAGTATCGGCAGCGGCAGAACCAATTTACTTTATGCGTTCTTCTGGGGAATCCTGGGTCTGATCTGGATCAAAGAGCTGTATCCCCGTGTTTCGCGTTTGATCGAAAAAGCGCCGAAAAAAATCGCCGTTGCCGTAACCTGGATCATGGTAGTGTTCATGGTTTTTAATATCACCGTTTCAATTCTGGCCTCTACCCGCCACAAGGAACGGCAGCTGGGGCTGCCCGCCTCCAACCAGCTGGAGGAATATTTAGACGCCGCCTACGACGACGCATTTATGGAGAAAAAATTCCCCAATGCCGTGCGGCTCCCCGATCCTTCCGAAAAATAAAAAGCGATAAGCCGGTTGCGCTTGCTTTTACCGAAGGTTTTTGATACAATAACCGATAGAGTTTTATCAGAAAGGCAGCCGTTTAAACGATGAAAAAAATTTATGCCAAGGGCGCTATCTCAATGCTGGCTTCCGGGAATGGATTTATTTTTCCCGCAATGCAAAGCAAAATGGAAAACGACTATGTGATCTCTTATAAATTTCACGATCTGGTAACCGGTAACACCTCTCTGATTACTCGCAGCGTTTATCTTTTGACCAAATTCGGCAACCATTTTGATGCATTTGAGCAGCATCTAAGCGATTTTATCAATTGTAAAACTGCACAGCTACCCAATCACCGGCTTTTTGTAACATATCCGGACGGACACGCCATGATTTTCGACAGCAACGGTAACAAAAAATGGAACGGCATATTGAAATATAAAGGGTTCGGCCCGGCAGACGTTGCGGTTGACGGCAATTTTATCTGGTGTACTTTTCCTGAAAACAACGCCGTTATAAAATATAACGCCGCTTCGATGCGGCATGACTTTATTATTGGCGGCAGCGCCTCCGGCGGGCTAAACGAACCCCACGGCCTGTTTTTAGAAAACCGGCAACTGATCGTAACCTCCGCCAATAACGGCGCGATCTGCGCGATTGATCTGGAAACCTTTCACATGGAATCCATCGCCTTGCTTGACGAGCCGGTTTATCAGTACCTGAAAACTTATAACAGCGAGATCGTGCTTTCCGAATCCGGCATCTATATGTTATCATAAGCATGTGCTGCATTTCATCTTTGTTTGCTTTTTCAGCGACATTTTACAGCATGATCTTCCATGCAAAGCAATAAGACTTGCATCCGCGACTGCAAAATACATCTTTCTAAAAGGAACAGGACGCTTGTTAGGGCGGCACCAATAAAACAGCATAAGATTGTTTTGGGGAAACGGCGAGCTTCGGCTATGCCGTTTCCCCGTTTTGGGGGTTATTCAGTAAAGACGCAGGGAGTATTCCCATGAAGTCATATACACCCGCTCTTCGTGCAACGATCGTATAAGTCCCACTGTCATCGTCATAACCGGCTATCAAACCGTCGCCTATACGACGGCCGTTGCTGCTCTCCAGGTAAAACTGATCTGCACCCCAAAAACAAATGTAATAAAAAGCGCCCGGCAACTGTTTTACAAATTTATGAAAATACAGTTTTATAAATAAACGCCCGATCGCTTCCTCGCTGGTATAAGACAAATCCCAGGGTGATAAACGGGAAATGCTCAGAGAATAAGATTTCGCCACAGAATCTATTTTCAAAAACCCATTACACACAATGATCCATAAACTAATGCGCTCCGTTCCGCCTGGCATTTGCAAGAATGCCAGGCGTGCCAGCGCAATTATTATATGTTAAATAAGAAGCTTGATCGGGCAATTCCACCTGATTCATAAACGTCTCCCCCGCCTGCACCGCGTCCACCAGCAGCTTTAATTCGGCAAGCTCCAGATGATGGGAACCAATAAAGTATTCGTTCTGCCGGCTGCGTGTGCAGACTATATCAAAGCTGCTGTTTTGCAGCTCGGCGGCGTCCTCCGCCACCGTTTTTCGCATAGCGGTAATGCCAATGGAGGCAAGGTATTGGATGATATCCGCTGTGGCGGCCGGGTGTTCCTCGTCGGTGTAATCCCACAGGTCACAGGTATTTAAAAATATATAAAGCGGGGTCTTGTTGATCATAATCTTCCGACGCTCAAAGATAGTTTGCAATTAGTAATACAGTCCGTTTGGTGGTGAGCTTGTAGAATATTACATCGTGTATTCTGTATAGGTGCTTCTGATATTTTGAACAGGATGATAATGTTTATCACCATAGTGGTGATCACTGTCAGAGCCACCAGGGAGATGTTGAACTTCTTGCTATAGATGCTCCCGTTGTGGGACAGCCAGTAGGACAAAAAGATAAAGCGCGCCAGAATGGATGCCGCCCCAAGCCGCATCACGATGGTTGGTGTCGTCAATTGACCGGTGGATTCAAATAGTTCCAATAAGTATTCTCTGATAAAAATTCTCCCATCCGCTCACATCCGGAATTTCAGTCCCGCGCTTCTGGCCAGGCAGTATTTGCTCACAGAAAGCTCCGAGCAGTTGGCCTGGCTCACTGCCGACTTGATGTAGCTGAGCAGAAAACCATTGTATTTAACCTCCTGCACTACGTTAAACGGGTCCAGTACCGGATAGAAATTTAAGTCCGGTGCGAACAGGTCAAGCCGGGACCCTGTAGAAACAATGTGATGATCCAGGGTTATTCGGATCCGGTTTTCTTTGGCAATAAATGCCTGTCGTTGGTATTCTATGATGGTCTTAGGCCGGTAGCACAGCCGGTTCATCAGGCCGTAGCACTCCGCTGCAAAAGGCTCGTCATAGTGCAGCAGCACCCCATACCGTCCGGCGACTAACCGTCGGGCGTCCTCCCTTGGTAAACGCAGGGATCGTTTTTTTGAAAAGCACCCTGCTTTTGTTTTACCTCCAGCATGGCGAAGTCCCCGTCCGGGTCATAGATCCGCAGCCGGATCTTTCGACGCAGTCCTAATCCATCGAGCTTGTCGTTGTAGTCTCCTTCGTTCAGGGAGTCGAAGTATAGTGATCGGACTCGGTATCCTGTAGAGTCTCCATGCTCATCCTAGATCATTACCTGTGACCGTTCCCCAGACAGACTGTATAAATCTGTAAGGTTCACCAGGTGTTTTTTCTCTTGTCGCATAACTTCGTTCATATTGTATCACTCCAGTCCGTGCCGATTCTCAGGCCCGGTTTGCACACCAGCGCGCCTGAAAAACATAAAACCGGAAAGAACATACCGCAGGCCGGATAGTTGGAGCATGGTTCCGGCTTTTTCAACCTTGATCAAAGGGAAACTGTTTGCCTGCTGTCGCATGATCAACCGGCACCGCCTTCGTTCCGAATAGATGTCCCGAGGCTGTCGATGATAGTGATGACCAGGCCATGGATATTGTTGTCGGTGGTGCGGTAGGGAGCGATGCACAGTGTGTAACACCGTCCGTTCATAGCGGTGACCTCCCTGTCAATGGATACCAGGTTCCGCAACACGGTCTTGCAATCGGCCTCAATGGCCTCCTCAGGGAAGCCGTGGGCGAAGATTTGGATGGGCCGACCCACATCGTGATCCATCAGCCGGAACTCCCGGCCCACATATTCCGTGAATTTGCGGATGTTCAGATCGCCGTCTACAAAGAGGATACCAATCATGGTGGATGACAGGAAGTTAGACAGGTCGTTGGTCATGGTAGTCAGTTCGTCCAGCTTCAGTTGATGCTCAGTATTAACTGTGTAAAGTTCCTCATTCACCGTCTCCAATCGTTGGATGGTCGAGCGCAGGTCACGCCGAGACACCTGAAACTCCCGCTCCAAATCGGCGATACGTCGAGCGGCGGTAGCGTCCAAGTCATACTTCTCCACCATACCTTCGGCTTCTTCGGCATCGGCCCGATTCAAGAAAAGGACAGCCACCAACTCATTTTCTCCCTCTTGAGCGGGAATAGGCTCCACGGTTAGATTGATGACCTTGCGACCGGATGGTGTATCCACGACGATATCGGTGTAAGTAACAGCGACGTGTTCGGTGCGGCAACGGCTGACAGCAGTGGCTGCCACCAGGCTCAAATCCTTGCATAGCATGGAGAAGAAATTCAGAGAGGCCTTTCCCGGTGCCAGTGTCAGATAGTCGTTATAGTTACCGAAGAAATGAAGAACCTTATCGTCCTCGCCGAGAACCACCGAGGCGGGCAGATGCTGTTCCAAAAAGCGAGTGTAACGGCTCTCCACAGCTATCTCGTCGTTCTGGCTCAGACCGGCATGGATGTTCTTAAGCGAAATATTCTGGATATTGAGGATGTTGAAGGTGGGAGACGCCAGGTCCTCTACCTGGCCCTCCGACTTATGGAGGTAAATCTTCTCCGCAATGCACACCGGTTTAAAGAGGTTCACGTACTCGCCGGCGGTCTCACTCTTGCCCAGGAAGAGGAACCCGCCATTTTTTAGGGTGGAGTGGAAGATAGCAAAGAGACCCCGGCGCATCACCGGTTGGAAATAGATCATCACGTTCCGACAACTAATTAGGTCAAGTTTGCCGAAAGGCGGGTCGGAGAACATATTGTGGGTGGCAAAGACGATCATCCGGCGGATTGACTTGGAGATGTGGTATTGATCGCCCACCTTGATGAAATACTTGGCCAGCCGGTCATGGGTCACATCGTCTATGATGTTCTCGGAGAACACCCCTTTTCCCGCCTGCTCAATGGCCCGGCTATCTACATCGGTAGCGAAGATCTTCACGTCCCGCTTCACCTGCATCTCCTCCACAACCTCTTGGAAAAGAATAGCAAGATAATAAGTCTCCTCACCGGTGGAGCAACTGGCGGACCACACACGGATAGGCTCATTTTCCCTGGCCCGCTCCACGATTTTATAGATAGCGTTGTATTTTAGCTTTTCGAAGAAGGCTGGATCCCGGAAGAAATTGGTCACCCCAATGAGTATCTCCTTGACCAGGGTATTGACCTCCTCCTGGTTATCCCCTAACAGCCGGGCGAACTCGGACAGGCCGCTGGTATGGGTCACCAACATCCGCCGCTCGATGCGCCGTAGGATGGTGGAACACTTATAATAAGTAAAGTCGATGCCGCTGGCGTTTTTCAGGATGGTGTAAATATGGGAGAGCGTTTCCTCCTCAGAGAAGAGGGACTCGTCCTCAGACTGCAAACCGTCACTGCGCAGAGGGCGCAGCAGGACGGGGGTATTGGAAAAGTTCATAATCTCCTCGGCGATCTCCTCAGGAGAGAGGACGAAGTCGGCCAGTCCCGTGTTGATGACGTTCCGGGGCATCCCGTCAAACTTGGCGCTCTCCGGAGCCTGGGTGATGACTAAACCTCCGTGCTCCTTCACCGCCTTGACGCCGTTGGTGCCGTCAGAGCCGGTGCCGGACAAAACCACAGCCACGTAGGTTATGCAATAGGTCTGGCAAATCTGCACCAGCTCCCGGACCACCCTCCGACCGATGGGATTGTCGATCAGCTCAATAATCAAGTTTCGATCCATCTTCACCGTCCCGAATTTCACTTTGATGAAAAGGGACAGATTCGCATACAGCGAACCAAGATCATCCAGGCTCATGTGCAGACCGCAGGCACGGAACCTCTCCACTAACTCTTGCAGCTGCGAGGTTTCCATCTCGTTGCCATGCTCTGTGATCTCCAATTCCAGAGCCGACCCCGGAATATCCGGATAATGGCTTTGAATAGCCAGAATAGAGGCCAGCGTAGTGGGGTATGCCAGTGTTGTCCGGGAGAGGTTCACAGACACCGGGACAATGCCCAAACCGGAAGCCCGCCATTGTTCTACCTGGGCGAGACTTCGCTCCAGGACAAAGAGATCCAGTTTCCGGATTGTGCCGATCTCTTCCATTAATGGGATAAATTGAGACGGAGGAACGATCGAGCCGTCTTCCCCAATTCTGCGCACCAGCGCTTCCGCTCCGGCCAGTACGCCGGTTCGCATATCTACCTTCGGCTGGAAGTAGAATGTAAACTGCGTGCTTTGCAGCGTCTCCCCGGCAACAGGATCGATATTGAAAAGAGTCGGCAGATCCTGCACGAACGACTCGGCGTGTATATTCTTTGCGGCCGCATCCGTCTCTTCGGCCAGGTGTTTGCCGGTGAATGTTCCATCCGACCATGCCTGACCCATACGCATCTGCTTGGGGCAATGTCGCTGGAGGATCGACCACAGCCGGCCACAGCAGCCTAAAAAGACCTCCCGGGTGGTGTTGGGATAGAAGGCGACAAATTCAGCCTCCTGGGTTTGAAATAACAGCGCCGGATCAAAAAGTTCTGTCAGCGTATTGGCCACAAACCCCAGCATCTTACTTCCATATTCATAGCCCAATCTGCTGTTGGCGGTGGCAAGTTCCGGAATATTCAAACCTACCACGCCCATGGAGCTGTAATATTCGGAATTGAGGGTATGGTTGACCTCTATGTAGCCTCGCAGTTCCGGCATGCCTGCCAACCGCTCCGTCATAGTCGATGAGAGCTCTTCATCACTGAACCGTTCCCTCTGCTGAAGCATGAAAGGGGTCAGAGTACTGAACACCGCAGCATCTGCCGGGTGCTTTTGTGCATTTTCAATGCACAAAAAACCCTCGACCGCCTGCTGCGGATTACGACTCAGGGGAAATGCAGTAAAATGCCAAGGGTACTCCGTCGCCTCTTTGCCGTCTGGTTCGGCAGAAATCTGCCGGGCGAGGATAAACGGCGCCCGCTCGCGCATGCACTGGAGCAGCAACGGAAAGCGTTCCAACGGCATACCGGAGACTACTTGCTGAATGCTGCGCTTGCTGCCGCTTGTCCATTCAAAGGTCATAATGACAGTGTGGCGGTTTTCAGCCAACATTAGGGAATAGACCCGGTCGGCCTGGTAATACTCTCCGATGACCCGCAGAACTCCCAGCAGTGAGGTCTCCAGACTTTTTGCTGCCAGCATTGTTCACACATCGTCCAGCGCCAAACCCTTTTCCGACTCCGACAAAGGTCGTCTCTTTTCCGTGGCGTGGATGGGCGCTTGATCATCCTTGTCAGTGAGTAGCTGTGCCCAATTCCAGTCCTCTTCTTCCTGGGTGAAGGCAACCGTATCAGAGGCCGCATTCCACCAGAAAGTGCACACTTGGATCGCCTGCGCCAGCATGGAGCGGTAATTTGCCGTTGTCGCAGGCATCAGGTCAACACCCATAATCAGACGTAGGGCGCGATAGGACGGTTCGGGGGACAGCATGCGTCGCAGAACGGTAATCACCTCCTCCAAACATCGGCGTAGTCCTTCTTGTTCTGTCACATCAGGGAACGCAACAACAATCTGGTTGGGACTATACTTCCCCAGCAGGCAGCTACCTCCCAGCACCAAAGACAGACCCGCAGAGATCCCATAGAACATCCGTTCCGTTTCTGGATCGTCAAGTCTCTTTTCCAGACCGTTGATCTGCAGAACCACCACAGCGCGGTTACCGCTTTTTCTATCAGAAAACAGCGTCTCCGCCATTCGTTGCACCGCATCCCGGTTATACAGGTAACTGACAGCGTCACGTGCACCCTCGCCTCGAAGCACCTGCCCAAGGCTGCGGTCTAGATCCAGCCAAATCAAATAGACAAAGAGACACACTTGCCGTGACGCCGGATCCTCCGTCAAATAGAGGATATGCCGGACCCAGCGGACATTGCCGTTGCGATCAGCCCGTCTATACTCCGCGCACAGCCAGCGCTGTCCGGCACGGTACCGCCGCAGCAGCGCATCCCGATCGCAATTGGCAAGAACTTCCTTTTGATCTCCCTTGCAGAAAATTTTCTGCTTTTCCAGCCGCAGAACCTCTGAGCTGCGGGTATCCTGCACCTGTCTGTTGAGATCGGAACCCTCGATCCACAGAAATTCCACGCTGTCCAAATCCAGGTTGGCACGCATTTGCATGACAAGATCAGCCACCAAGCTTTCCGGCAGCCGATGTTGAGCCGGAGACCAGTTTTCTCATCCGGTGAAGCTTCGCGGCAGTTCCTGCTGCACCACCCACCGCTCGCACCGCTCTGCCCGCATCATCAAACAACATTCGGTACGAAACGGAAACCCAGCTATAACAATCGCTGCCCTTTCTGCGCACAGCAAAATTGCCGCCCCCGGCGCAACCGTTCAGCAGCTCACGAGCAAAGAGCCGGAATCGGGACACGGAATCAGCGTGAATCCATCCGCTGTCAATCAAATAATCCGGAAAAGGGCACATTTCTTCATTGAGCGGATCATCTTCCTCATCTTGTGTATTGCATCGAAACGCCCGGGTGGATAGCTCCACCTCCCAGAGGCGTCTAGAGGTTAGATTGAAGGCGGTCTGAAGCCGCCGAATCTGCTCTTCCTGGTCATGCTACATCTCTTTGAATTTGGAGACATCCATAACAAAGATGGTGGATTTCTCCGAACAGAATTTCTCCGCATTGATCTCAGTGTCAAAGCACAGAAGCTGCTCCGCTGTCGAGGAAAGCATTGAGGCGGGAAAGCGCCGTACTCA
>CALWVC010000212.1 GCA_944384865.1 uncultured Clostridia bacterium | reverse complement strand
CTACCACGTGGCGGCGCAGCGGGGCGACTCCAAAGTCGCTTACCCGGCGCACACCTGACCGTGTTGACGCACACCCCGCGCCACGCCACCCTGTGCGCACCGTATCATCCCCTTATGCGCACACCTGATCGTGTTGCCGCCCGCACGCCGCACCCTTACACCTCCGGCGCCGCGCACCTACCCACTACACAGCGGCCCGCCTGCCTCTGGTATCCGCGCCCTGCGGCCCTTTTCCGCGCCGCCATGCTACCGCACGCCACCCTGCTATTTCCCGCGCGCCTCTTTTTTGCGCCCCTTTTTCCCACACATCTTTCCCGCGCGCCCGCCACACTACCGCACGCCACCCCCACCATTTCCCGCGCTGCACACGCCTTTCCCGCCGAGCCGCCGATGCGGCCGGCAGCTGTTTGTGATAGATTCCGGCCTGTGTGCCGTTTCGCATAAACCAATTCTAATTAGATAAAGAAGGTATCAAGATGTACAATCCCAAATCCATGAAAGCCGAAGAATTCATCGACCACGCCGAAGTGCTGGACACCCTGGCCTACGCCGACGCCCATAAAGACGACCTTGCGCTGGTCGATCAGATCTTAGACAAGGCCCGGCAGCGCAAGGGCCTGTCCCACCGGGAAGCGTCGGTACTGCTGGCCTGTGACGACCCACAGAAAACCCAGGAAATCTATGACCTGGCCCACCAGATCAAAAAAGATTTTTACGGCAACCGCATCGTCATGTTCGCGCCGCTGTACCTGTCCAACTACTGCGTCAACGGCTGCGTATACTGTCCGTATCACGCCAAAAACAAACATATCGCCCGCAAAAAGCTGACCCAGGAGGATATTCGCCGGGAAGTCATCGCCCTGCAGGATATGGGCCATAAACGGCTGGCCATCGAAGCCGGCGAAGACCCGGTAAACAACCCCATCGAATACATTCTCGAATGTATCAAAACCATCTATTCCATTAAACACAAAAACGGCGCGATCCGCCGGGTCAACGTCAACATCGCCGCCACTACGGTGGAAAATTACCGAAAACTCAAAGAGGCCGGCATCGGCACCTATATTCTGTTTCAGGAAACCTATCATAAAGAGAGCTATGAAAAGCTGCACCCCACCGGGCCCAAACACAATTACGCCTACCACACCGAAGCGATGGACCGGGCAATGCAAGGCGGCATCGATGACGTGGGGCTGGGCGTGCTGTTCGGTCTGGAGCTGTATAAATACGAGTTCGCAGCGCTGCTGATGCACGCCGAACATTTAGAAGCCGTGTTCGGCGTCGGGCCGCATACCATCAGCGTCCCCCGGATCAAACGGGCCGACGATATTGACCCCGATGTGTTCGACAACGGCATCAGCGACGACATTTTCGCCAAACTGGTGGCCTGCATCCGCATTTCGGTTCCCTATACCGGCATGATCATCTCCACCCGCGAGAGCAAGGCATGCCGCGAGCGGGTGCTGCCGCTGGGCATCTCCCAGATCAGCGGCGCCTCCCGGACCAGCGTGGGCGGCTACTGCGAGCCGGAGCCGGAGGACGAACGCTCCGAGCAGTTTGACGTCTCCGACAACCGCACCCTCGACGAGGTGGTGCGCTGGCTGATGGAGCTGGGCTATATCCCCAGCTTCTGCACCGCCTGTTACCGCGAAGGGCGCACCGGCGACCGGTTTATGGCGCTGTGCAAAAACATGCAGATTCAAAACTGCTGCCACCCCAATGCGCTGATGACCTTAAAGGAATATTTAGACGATTACGCTTCCCCCGAAACCCGCGCGGTAGGCGACCGGCTGATCCAGAGCGAGATCGGCAATGTGCCCAATGAAAAGACCCGGCGCATTCTGTGTGAACGGTTGCAGCAAATCGACGCCGGCCAGCGGGATTTCCGGTTTTAACCGCCGCCGACGGTCGCGCCGCACCCATACACCTCACCACACCTCTTGCACGGTGCACACTGTCTTACAACTCCCCCGCGCTTGTATCCTGCCTCCTACAACACCACACCATCAACCCTTCGTTCCCCCGCAGGCGCCTGGCCGGGTGTAAACGCGCAAAAAAAAGAAGCCCGCGCCTTACGGCGTGGGCAGAATACTTTCGCTATGATGCATGCTGCTCGCAATAATCGCTGTCATAAGAATTGCTTTCAAAACAGCCCGGGTACTTGCAATAATATTCTTGCTTGTCTTCACCGGCAGCCGGTGCATGGTCGATCAGCTTGTTTCCCTGCAGGTTATAGACGCTGATGGTTTTATCATCTTCGACAACGCTGATATACCCTGCCGAATACAGATCCGCCTCTCCATAGTCCGGCTCCACCAGATAGGTGCCGTCCGACCGGATATAACCATACCGTCCCGCCACACTCACGCGGGCCAGCGAAATATCGTTGTTCTGATCAAAGCCGGCGGCGGTGTCAAACCGAGGCGCAATGACCATTCGGCCGCGCTGATCGACATAGCCCCATTTTCCGTCCTGCAACACTGCGGCCAGTCCGTTGTCGGCAAAACTCCCGGCGTCTTCAAACTGGGGCTCTATCACCTGTTCCCCCGTTTCGTCGATATAGCCCCATTGTTCATCCACCTGCACCGCGGCCAGCCCGTTGTCGGCAAAACTCCCGGCGTCTTCAAACTGGGGCGCAATGACCCACACGCCCTCTGTGTTGAGATAGCCCCACTTGTTGCCGTTTTGCACCGCAGCCAGCCCGTTGTCGGCAAAAGACCGTGCGTTCATATACCGCGGCGCAATCACCTCCCGGCCGGTATCATCGATAAATCCACAGCGGTCATCCCGTTTTACTATCGCCAATTGTCCCGGCGCACAGGGCAGCGCAAAATCATACCGCGGCGACAGAATACTGTTTCCATAACCGTCAATATAGCCATACAAACCGTCTTTATACAGCGGATACAGCGCTATATCATCCTCTAAAAACACTGACCATATATTATCTGTTATCGAAAGGGGCGGCGGTGTTATATACTGCCCGGCGCGGTTGATGATTCCGCCGTTTTCAAAGTCCTCCTCCACCCATGCAAAGTCCTTGTCATAAAAGCTGAAACACCAGTAAAACACCGGTGAAATCTCAAAGTTTCCCTGTTCGTTGATATAGCCCCATTTTTGGTCCTGCATCACCGCGGCCAGTCCGTTATAAAAATCATTCGCCAGTTCAAACCGGGGCGCAATCACTATCTGCCCAGCGGTATTGATATAGCCCCACTGTTCGCCTATCTGCACCGCAGCCAGCCCGTTATCGGCAAAACTACAGGCATCTTCAAACTGGGGCGCAATCACCACCTTGCCCTGCAAATCCATAAATCCATACTGCTGCCCCTGCATATACGGCAGCAGCGCCGGCGCTTCGGGCGTCTGGCTTTCCGCCTGCCGCAGAGACAGCTCCTGCATCAGCAATACCGGCGCGGCGATCATGCCCGCATTGAGCGCAATCCGTACCAACAGCAGCAGTGCGATCCCCGTGGCCAGCAGCGCTGTTTTCCAGCGGCTGTTTCGCACCGGCAGCGGAGTGTCCGGCACATGCTGCAAATCTGTCTGAAGCGGATACGACATCTTTTTCATCTCCCCCATGTTATTCCGTCCGAACAGCGCCGGACGGCGTCTATAAAAAGTATACCTATATTTTACACTTTTGTCAATGTTGTTCTTTTTTGCGGGTTTTCCCGCCACTTTATATTGTAAAGGATGATTATTATGAGCATGAACGCTACCCCCTCCGGCGAACGGATCCATATCGGCTTTTTCGGCCGGCGCAACGCCGGCAAATCCAGTGTGGTCAACGCCGTCACCGGCCAGGCGCTGTCGGTGGTCTCCGACGTCAAAGGCACCACCACCGACCCGGTGCAAAAGGCGATGGAGCTGCTGCCCTTAGGGCCGGTGCTGATCATCGACACCCCCGGCTTCGACGACACCGGCGCGCTGGGCGCGCTGCGGGTGCAGAAGACCCGGCAGATTTTAAACAAAACCGACGTGGCGGTATTGGTCGTCGACGCCACCGTCGGCAAAACCCCCGCTGACGACGAGCTGATCCGGCTGTTTACCGACAAAAACATTCCCTGGCTGCTGGCCTGTAATAAAGCCGACCTG
>CALWVC010000211.1 GCA_944384865.1 uncultured Clostridia bacterium | reverse complement strand
CAAACGGCAGAAACCGGGTGACGACTGTGCCCAGAACGACCGCGCCGACGGTGAGCAGCGCCTGCCACAGCGGCATAGTCATGACGGCCGCCCTCCTTTCGCCAGCCGGTTTTTCAAAACGGCCAGCACCAGCAGGATCAGCAGCATCGCGGGAATGATAAAATTCTCCGGGCCCAGGGCGATCAGGCAGACGGTGCTGCATAAAATGCCTAAAACGCCGGGAATCCGGTTGGTATCGGAGATCCAGCGGTCTACGAAAATGACGACAAACAGCGCGCACATCGCAAACTCCACGCCCTTGATCTGTATTTGCAGCAGGTCGCCCAGCAGCCCGCCCAGGGTCGCTGAAACTACCCAGTAACTCTGGTTAAGCAGCGTGACGAAAAACATGAACCAGCCCTTGTCTATGCCCGCGGGGATGGTTGCGGCGGCGTTGATGGAAAAGGTTTCGTCGCACATGCCGAAGATCAGATACCATTTCTTTTTGCCGGCGCCGCGGAATTTGTCAAGCATCGAGATGCCGTAAAACAGGTGGCGGGCGTTGATCATCAGCGTCAGGGCAAAGGCGTAAAACGGATTGAAGTTTTGCAGCAGCAGATTGGCGGCGACAAACTCCATCGAGCCGGCGAAGATGGTGGCGCTCATCAGCATCGGCCAGAGAAATGAAAAGCCCTGTTGGTGCATATAAAAGCCGTAGGTCAGCCCTAAAAAGGCGAACCCCGCCAGAATAGGCAGCGTATAGGGAACAGCGGCTTTGAACGCCGCAATTTTGATCGAGTCTTGTTTCATAAACATCCTTTCAGTGGGTGGGGTGGACAGACTGTGAAAAACGGGCGCCTGTGACCGACGGTGAAGCGGAAAAAGTATGGCTGCGTAGCCTGAAGGACGGAAAAGGCAGGAGGCGGTCCGGCGCGAGGCAAAGAATGGTCCGCCGCCGGGAGCGACGGGCAGGGTCGGAAAGCAACGCAGCGGGTAGCAAAAAACGGTTTGTCCCCTCGGGAACCCGGCTTTACCGTTCGGCGATCCAGAACAGTCTGGGGAAACGAAAAAGAATTTCGCCGTTTTCCGAGACGGGATAATACCTAATCACGTCGTTTCGAACTGCAGCCAAAAACCGCCGCCTGTCGGCGTCATCCAACACGGACAGGTATGGCCGCAGGCCGGTGGAGGAGTACCATTCCAGAATGCTGTCGTGAGAAGGCATTCGGTGGTAATAAATTGTTTCCCACATGGTGACATCTGTATGCAGCCGCGACAGCAGATCAAAGTATGTATAGGGAGAAAGGGTGTGAAACACCCGCGAATGGGGGAATTTTTCGACCCACTCGGGGCGCTGCGCCACAGACTGGATAATCTGATGGATCGG
This sequence comes from uncultured Clostridia bacterium, assembly GCA_944384865.1. GTDB lineage: Bacteria > Bacillota > Clostridia > Oscillospirales > Acutalibacteraceae > RUG14109. The sequence goes on along the minus strand of CALWVC010000211.1, from coordinate 4,626 downwards.
CTCCTGATCGTTGATAGGCACCTGTACGGCCAGTACGCCGTGTTCGTTCAGCACACCCAGCATGTTTTGTAGCAGGGTGGGATGATCGGGCACCCATTGAATACAGGCGTTTGAAAAGACCACGTCGAAGGTTTTGGGTAGCCGGGCAAAATCGGTGGTGGCGTCGAATAACAGGAAGTCCAGCTTTGGATATGCGGCTTTGGCTGCATCGATCATGGATTGTGAATAATCCACGCCGAGAATAGAAGCGTTTGGAAAAGCTTCTGCCAGCACGGCGGTGCTGTTTCCCGGGCCGCAGCCGAGGTCAAGAATCCGTGACGGCGTGCGCAGCGGAATCCGCGCGACCAGGTCGATGGCAGGCTGGGTGCGCTCTTTTTTGAATTTCAGATATTGGGTGGGATTCCAGGACATGATCAAAAACCTCGTTAAACAAATTTTAATGTATTGCGACGAACAGATGCGGTGTGGGGGCGCGCCGCCGGACGATGGGACGACGGGATGCGCACAGCGAATAGATGTAGCGCGTGAAAAGTAGTTGTAATACGCGCTGGTGCGGCGGTCAGGACGGCCAGTATTTCCGGTCGAGGCTGCGCAGCTGTACCGCCTGGGCCACATGCGCCCGGCCGATGTTTTGCGCCCCCTGCAGGTCGGCCAGGGTGCGGGCGACCTTTAAAATCCGGTCGTGGCCCCGGGCGGACAGGCCCAGCCGGTCGAAGGCCTCTTGTAAAAAAGACCGGGCGGCCGGCTCTAATTCACAGAACCGACGCACCAGCGCCGGCGTCAGCCGGGCATTGCAGCTGATCCCGATGTTGCGGTAACGCTGCTGCTGGATCTTGCGGGCGGCATTGACCCGCTGGCGGATCTGCGCTGAAGATTCGCGTTTTACTGCACTGTGCAGCTCGTGAAACTGTACCGGTGCGACTTCGACATGCAGATCGATCCGATCCAGCATCGGGCCGGAGATGCGGTTGAGATAGCGGCGCACCGTTTTGGCGTCGCAGACGCAGGTCTGGTCGGGGTGGCCGAAGTAGCCGCAGGGGCACGGGTTCATGGCGGCGATGAGAATAATGTTGCAGGGAAAAGACTGCGCGCCGGCCACCCGGGAAACATGCACAACGCCGCTTTCCAGCGGCTGGCGCAGCGATTCCAGCGCGTTTTTTGGAAACTCCGGCAGCTCGTCGAGAAATAAAACGCCGTTATGCGCCAAAGAAAGCTCCCCCGGGGTGGGGGTTTTGCCGCCGCCGGTCAGCGCCGGGGCGGAGATGGTATGGTGGGGGGCGCGAAACGGGCGGGTGGTCAGGATGGGGGTATCCGCCGGGAGCTGGCCGGCCAGCGAATAGAGGGTGGTGGTCTGGATAGCCTCTGGCAGCGTCATATCTGGCAAAATAGAGGGCAGCCGCGCGGCCAGCATGCTTTTGCCGGAGCCGGGCGGGCCGATCAGCAGCGCATGGTGGCCGCCGGCCGCGGCGACCTCCAGCGCCTGTTTGGCTTTTTGTTGCCCCACCACGTCGGCAAAATCGGGAAAGCGCCCGGCGCTATGCAGCGAATAGGCTGGCGGGGCCATGGGTTGTATGGGGTGCTTGCCGGTCAGATGCGCCAGCAGGGCAGGCACAGTTTCTACCGGGAAGACCTGCAAGCCGTCGATTACTGCGGCCTGCGCCGCGATCGCAGCCGGAACAAAGGCGGTGTGCAGGCCGGCGGTTTGCGCGGCGGCGGCCATTGCCAGCAGCCCTTTAACCGGGCGCACCGCGCCGTTTAACGATAATTCGCCGGCGAAAAAACAGTCTGATGGGTCAAATTGTAATTGGCCGGAGGCCAGCAGCAGCCCCAATAAAATAGGCAGGTCGTAGACAGAGCCTTCCTTTTTGACCGATGCGGGCGCTAAATTTACAGTGATTCGTCCTTTGGGAAACTGCAGCCCGCTGTTACGGCAGGCGGCCCGCACCCGGTCGCGGGATTCTTTCACCGCCGCACCCGGCAGGCCGACTACATCGAAGAGCGGCAGACCGGCGCTGATGCTGGTTTCTACCCGGACTTCATATGCATCGATGCCCCAGACGCCCATGCTGGAAAGTTGTGCGAACATGCTATGCCTCCTGTAATCAGATTAAAGCGCGGCTTTGCCGCGCAGAGGAAAATGAACATGAAAGGTTTATATGGATTAAAATGGATTTATAAGGGTGTTGTGTGGCTAATATAGATTTAAAAAGAAAAAACCGCGTATTGCCGGAAAATCAAAGAAGAGAAGCGGTTAAAGGGAGAAAACGGCGTGAGATAAGGTCAGTAGTGAGGGCAGGGTGGAAACCGGCAGGACAAAGCCGGCAGCGAAAGCGGGGTAAAACACAGCGAGACAGAATCGCTGGCGGGATCAGCCTTGTCGCCGGATCTGCTGCAACAGATCTGCGGCCTGCTGATAATGGGTATAGCCAGTGGTGTTTTGTTCCGGCGGGACGCGGCAGGACATCCACAAAGTCGGGATATTCCGGCCGGAAAGACCGATGCTTTGCAAATAGTCAGACAGCGCGGTCATAAATTGTGTATCGTTGAGCTGCAGCCCTTTGCCGTCGTGGTCGTCAAGCCCCGGCTGCGCGGCGAACAGACCCCGTTTGTCCAGCTCTTCAAAGCGGTAATCATCGGTAATAAACAGATAGCAGCGGTCGTTTTGCAGCTCGCCGTTCAGCGCGCCCGACTGCGCAATCTGAAAACTCTGGCTGTCTGACGACGGGTTATAAGACATGTTTAATATCTGAACGGTTACTTCGCCGTCGCTGTCCAGATCTTCGCCGTATTGCTCCAGCGCGTAGGCCATGCCCTGGGACAGGTCGGTGGAGGTGGTGTCGGTGGAATATAAAATGACATAGTAATCATAGGATTGGATGGTAAGCAGCTGCACCGCGGAAAAGATGACCACAAACGCCAGGAACAGCCCGACCAGTGTATGTACTTTATAATGGTACCAGAAATTGTCCAGCCATTTAAAACATTTGGTTTGCTTGAAAGCCATAAGCGCAACCTGTTCCTTTCAGAAAGATATGGGGGCGCGGAGGTGTGGCGCATGCCGGATTTGATAGGTTTATTATAGCAAATCACCGGGTAAAAAGCAACCGCCGCAGGCCGAGGATATCGGGATGCGGCGGGCGTTGGGGCTCATCGGGTGGGATGAATCCGGGCATGGCGTGGGCACGGGCGCAGGGCGGGTGGTAGCCACATGGCGGGCGGGGCGCGGATGGTGTGGGGGATGTGGTGAACGGTGTGCTGCGGTAAGTGGTGTAAGGATTGGTGCGGCGTGGGGTGTAAGGATTGGTGCGGCGTGGGGTGTAAGGATTGGTGCGGCGTGGGGTGTAAGGATTGGTGCGGCATGGGGTGTAAGGATTGGTGCGGCGTGGGGTGGTGCGGTTTATTGGTATGGTGTGTGGTGATGTGCGCGAATGGCGGCAGAATAGGTGCGGTTCGTGGTGTGGCGCGCAATGTAAAGGTTGTTGGTGTGGCGCAGGGGCGATATGTAACAATGGCGGCCGGGTGAATATATGGCCGGCGGCATCGCGCACAGACCGTGGGGGAAATGCGCGGGGTGCGTGGTGTATGGCGCTGCGGCGGCCGGGCATGGATGGCGGCGATGGCCGCCGGAAACCGGGGTTATTGCTGCAGATCGGGGAACAGCGCGATGGAGCGCTGTAAAATGCCCTGCATATAGGCGATTAGGATGCCGTAATTGGTCATCGGAACGCCCGCATCGGCGGCGCAGGCTGCGCGGTATTGCATCTCCCGCGGGGGGAGCATACAGCCGCCGCAATGTACAACCAGCTTATAAGGCGACAGATCGGTGGGAAATTCCCCGCCGGAGGAAAAATGAAAATCCGGCTGGGCCTTGGTATAGTTGGTGATCCACCGGGGCAGCTTGACCGAGCCGATATCGTTGCATTGGCGGTGGTGGGTGCAGCCCTCGCTGATCAGGATCTGATCGCCGGTCTGAATTTTGTCCAGCGCGTAGGCGCCCCGTACCGCGCCGGTCAGCGTGCCTTTATAGCGCGCAAACAAAATCGAAAAAGAGGTCAGCGGAATCTCCGGCGGGACTTCGGCGTTGACCTTTTCAAAAGCCTGAGAATCGGTGATAACCATGCGCGGCGGCCGGGTCAGCCGGGCCAGCGCATCCCGCAGCTGAAACTCTTTGGTGACGACGGCGATCGCGTCTGCGTCTAAGATATCGCGGACGGTCTGCTGCTGTGGCAGGATCAGCCGGCCCTTGGGCGCGGCGCTGTCGATGGGGGTAACCAAAATCACCACGTCGCCGGGAGACAGCAGGTCGCCGACAATGCGGCGCTGGGGCTGGTCGGGTCTGCCCAGCCGGGCAAGCTGCTCTTTGAGCTGGTGGATGCCCGCGCCGGTTTTGGCGCTGATATACAGCTGGTTTTCTGCTGCAGATCTTGGCGGGGTGATCAGGTCGGCTTTATTACAGGCCAGCAGCCAGGGAATGTTTTTTTCGGTAAACAGCCGGATCAGCTCGTCGTCGGCAGGGGTTTTGCCGACGGTGGCATCGACGACCAATACCGCCACGTCGGTTTTGTTTAAAATCTGCCGGGTCTTCTGCACCCGCAACGCCCCCCGCGCGCCGGTGTCGTCGCAGCC
>CALWVC010000210.1 GCA_944384865.1 uncultured Clostridia bacterium | reverse complement strand
CCTGTGCACTATGCAACAATAAAAAAACATGATATTGCCAATGGCCCGGGGGTGCGCGTGTCGCTGTTTGTCAGCGGCTGCACCCACCGGTGCAAAGGCTGTTTTAACCGGGAGGCCTGGGATTTTGCATATGGCCAGCCGTTTGACGAATCGGCGGCTAATGAAGTGTTAGATGCGCTGGCGCCCGATTATATCCGGGGATTGTCGCTGTTGGGCGGCGAGCCGTTTGAGCCGCAGAATCAGGCGGCGCTGTTGCCGCTGATCCGCCGGGTGAAGGCGAAGTATCCAGATAAATCTATCTGGTGCTATTCCGGTTATGATTTTGAAAAGGATATGCTGGCCGGTCGGTTGGGCGATTTTGCAGTGACCAGAGAACTGCTTTCCTATATTGATTATCTGGTAGACGGTGAGTTTGTAGAGGCGCTGAAAAGTCCGAGTCTGCGGTTTAAAGGATCGTCGAACCAGCGCATTATTGATGTGCAGCGGTCGCTTGCGGAAGACCGCGTCGTCCGCTGGGAAGAGGATACAACCGATGGACCAGAGCGGGAGAGGAATTGAAAGATGCAGCAACAGGTTCGAGTTAAAAAGTTAAAAGAAGGGGCTGTTTTGCCCACTTATGGCAGCGATTATGCCGCAGGCGCGGATCTGTATAGCTGTCTGGAACAGCCGGTGGAAATTTTGCCGCATCAGACGGTGTTGATTCCCACAGGGTTGTCTATGGAGATCCCGGTGGGATATGCGGGGCTGATTTATGCCCGCAGCGGTATTGCGTTGAAACAGGGACTGGCGCCGGCTAATAAGGTAGGCGTCATCGATGCGGATTACCGGGGCGAAATCCTCGTGGCGCTGCATAATCATTCTGATCAGCCCGCGTCGGTAGAGCCGGCCGAACGCATCGCGCAACTGGTCATTACACCATATCTCACGGCGCAATTTGTACAGGTGCAGGAACTGGGAGATACCGTTCGGGGCGCGGGCGGTTTCGGTTCTACCGGAACGAGGTAGAAGAATGTATTTTGATTCAGACAATCCGTATGCGCGGACATATGTCCGCGCATACGGATTGTTTTTATATGACAGCACTAGCTTCGGCAATAGCTAAAAGGCTTTCGTTATGACAGCATAAGGATGCCCTGTTATTATTTATAAAGATGAGGTCTGTCAACCTGACGAATCATATAATGGGACAGATCCATGGTATTTTTTCCATGTATCTGTCTTTATTACCGTTGTGTTTAGCCGATGATTGTGATTATATCTGAGAAAACGGGTTTGCTCATTGTTTTTGCGGTTGATGCAATTGTCCTTTTGTTAAAAAAGACCGGTTATAAATTATGCACATAAATCAAGGCTGATACTATACATTTTTATCAAAAATATATATTTTACTTGATTTCAAAGTATAGATAGAATATAATGAAACTGGTATAATTCTTCTTTTATGGAGAGATCAGGAGGACGGGTATGATGAGAAAGTGCATTAGAATTTGGAGTCTTGTATTAACGGTGAGCCTGTTGTTCGGAGTGGTCTGTTCTGTGACGGCAACGGCCTCTGCCGATTCGGTAGAACGCACGTTTTTTGCGTTTAACGCTGAAGCGAATACCGCGATGGAGGGATTACAGCCGATCGTTTATGACGGCAACGGCGGCATGACCTGGAAAAGCGACGATAATAATTTGAGGACTTGTTCCGGTGCGGGTCAGAAGCCTCTTGCGTGGGATCAGCGTGAATATATTGAAGCTGATTTCTCGTTGGATAATGAAGAGACGCAGACTGCTTTTGCATATGCCGCTTCAGACAAACAGCGTTATCAGATCACGACTGACGTCAACCTGAAATGGGCGTCGTCCAAGGGTGCGCCGTGGTCCGGTGATAAACAGGACGATTACAATTATCCCGCCTGGATCAAGGGAGATACCGAGACCAAAATGGGTATGGGCCTGATTGTGGAGATTTATCTGTATGGCGTTGATGCGGAGGGCAACGAAGTCAAGGCGTTGGGTCAGAAATGGGTTTCGCCGGTAGAGCATCCGCAAAAGACCGTGCGGGTTACCATTCCGGAAGCAATGACCGCTGTCACAGACGTCAAGGTCAGACTGGATAATACCTCCTGGCGTGTTTATGCGCTGAAAAAAGTTGAAATCGACATCGGTGCGTTACAGGTCACCAGACTGGATGAAGCGCTGTATGTGCCGGCTGATCCGGAAGAGGGCTGTATCGTCGATTTTACGACAGCAAATGCCATTGAAAACGGTTGTTCCAGGAGCATGATTTCCGGCGCGACGGATATGGAAGTGACCGAGAGCATCTTTTATCCGGCTTCCGGCGTCCATTTTATAGCAGATGATCCGAAGTTTGGTGATAATAACAAAGACTGGTGCTGGGAGGATACCTGCGCTGAAATCCAGATTGAACCCGGCGCGCTGTCAGGCTATGACGGGTTGGAATGTTATGTAACTATCTCGGAAACTACTTATACCAACCAGGTTTGGGGTATCAATCTCAGCGGTTATCTGCCGGACCGAAATGAAGACGGTTCGTACAATTACGATGAGAACGGCGAGATCAAGCAGGCGTATGTAGATTTTGCCAATGGAGAGAGTGATCGTCCGATTGTCATGAAAGATGGCGGCGTCTATAAAGTGCAGCTGGATTTTTCGACTTTTGTGGTAGATTTGACGAAGGTGCCGGAAGATTTCGGTTATTATTATGACACACGAACAGTTGCTGATTGTTTACAGTTTATCGACAATATCAGAATCGGTATCGGTGCGATGGCGATTTCTGACGGTTCTGAAATGACAATCGATTATGCGCTGAGCGATATTTATGGCTATCATTTAAACGAAGAAGGCGAACCGGTTTCTAATCTGCCGGCGGCGGAGGGTTATGTAGCGCCAGAAAAAGAAGTAGCGGATCCGGCGCTGGCAGAGCAGATTGCTACGTTGTATGAGCAACTGCCAAAGGATGCGGCTGCTTATGAAAATAATCCGGCGCTTGTCAGCGAGCTCGAGAATTTTATTAATCTTTGGTCTTCGATGAATTCCAAGACACAGGCATATCTGGAAGAGGTATATGGCTTGACCAGTGATGATTATATTGTATTGTCCATTATTTACAGTGATCTGGGTTTTGGAGATCTTGGTGATTTATCGATGGATGTTGATAATCCCAGCAACGGCGTCGTGATCCCTGTGGGGATGTTTGTATTGGCTACAGGCGCGGGCGTTACGGTTGGGCTGACGCGCAGACGGCGCAGAAGATAACCGCATCTAGGATGACAACGTTATAGATGGTTGTAAAAACCGCATCTGTTCGGAGAT
>CALWVC010000209.1 GCA_944384865.1 uncultured Clostridia bacterium | reverse complement strand
GTTCAGGCACTCCCGGCGACAGACCGAAAGATACGTCTACTGCCACCGCCCGATTGGCCTCGGCAGCAAACGCAGTGGTAATCGCGCCCCGGCTGCCCAGCTCTTCTCCGGAACAAAAAGCAAACAATACCCGGCCCGCCGGCGGTTGTTTGTGCAGCTGCTGCGCCGCCAGGATCAGCGCGGCACAAGCGGCCCGGTCATCCAGCGAACGGGCGCTGACCATCCCGTTTTTCAGCAAAACCGGACGGGTATCATAGGTCACATAGTCGCCGGGCGCGATCAGTTCTTTTGCCTGTTTACCCAGCCCGGTGTCGATATACAGCTTGTCCAGCTCCGGCAGCGCATCGTCCTCACGTTTGCGCAGGTGCGGCGGCGTCGAACAAAAAACCCCCGGCAAATTTTTACGCCCGTGGATGGTCACGCTTGCCGCAGGCAGCGCGCGGATATCCGGCCCGCCGCATTTTGCCACCGACAAAAAGCCGTCGTCATGAACTTGTGTGACCACCAGCCCCACCTGATCGATATGCGCCTCCAGCAGCGTGCCCGGCCCGTCGTCGCCCAACCGCCCGAGCACACTGCCGTCGGGCAGGCGCTCCACCTGGTCGACATATGGCCGCAGCAGCTGCTCCACTGTCTCAGCGGCGTCCTGTAATCCGCCGATAAAATCCTGTTCACATAACTGCCGCAACAGTTCAAATGTATCCATACTCTGCCTCCTTTACGCCAGTTCGTTGACGATGCGTTTGAAATGTTGGCCCCGCTCTTCAAAATTGCGGTAAAGATCAAAGCTGGCCGAAGCCGGCGACAGCGTCACGATATCGCCGGGGCCCGCTGCATTACGAGCGGCTGCCACAGCCTGTTCCAGCGTCTGCACCCGAATAATCTCTGGGTTGCCCGGTTCATAATCGGGCGCGGCCTTTGCCGCCGCCTCAATTTTATCAGCGGTAGCGCCCAGCAGCACCAGCGTTTTGACAAACTCGGTCAGATACGGCCCCAGCGGGCCATAGGGAATATCCTTGTCATAGCCGCCCGCAATCACGATGATCTTGCGGCCGAAGGCCTTCAGCCCGGCGATGACACGGCTGGGCGAGGTCGCAATTGAATCGTTGTAATACCGCACGCCGTCCAGTTCGCGGACAAACTCGATCCGGTGTTCGACACCGCCAAAGGTTTTGGCGACTTCTACCATTTCTTCGGATTCGACCTCGTCCGCCACCGCCGCCATAGCCGCCAGATAATTTTCTACATTGTGTTCGCCGGGAATCCGAATATCGGATTTGTGCATCACAAACTGTTTAACCCCCTGCCGCACCAGGTACATCCGTCCCTGTTCGTCACAGAACGCGCCGTTTTTCACCGGCTGCCGCCGGCTGAACAGGCTGCATTCGCCCCGGGCCAGCGGCTGCATCGCCGCAGTAATATCGTTATCTGCATTGAGAACGGTGCGGGAAAAGGCGTTTTGATGTAAAATCAGGTTTTTCTTCGCGTCTACATATTCCTCCATCGTTTTATGGACATTCAAATGATTGGGCGCCAGATTGGTAATGACCGCCACATCCGGGCTTTTGCGCATCGAGATCAGCTGAAACGACGACAGCTCCGCCACCGCCACATCGTCGGCAGTAATCTTCTCGATCTGCGGCAACAGCGGGATGCCGATGTTACCACCGAGATACACATTGCGTCCGGATTTTTTCAGCATTTCGGAAATCAGCGTGGTGGTGGTGGTTTTTCCGTCTGAACCGGTCACGCCGTAAATTTTACAGGGGCACAGATCAAAAAACACCTCCATCTCCGATGTGACCACCACGCCGGCACGCCGGTATTGCTGTAATTTTTCCATATTATAATAGATGCCCGGCGTGCGGAAAATGATATCGACGTCCAGATTCTCCAGATAATCCGGTCCGCATTTCAGCGCAATACCGTATTCCTCTAACTTCTGCCCGAACTCGCCCAGCGCCTGCCGGTCCTTCCGGTCGCAGGCGATCACCCGCGCGCCGTATTTTGCAAACAGCGCGCACAACGGCAGATTGGATATACCGATGCCGCAAAACGCGATCTTTTTACCATAGATACTGTCAAAAAAATGTCTGACCCTGCTGTCCATATACGCAACTCCCTGTTCAGATTACTGCTTTCAGATCCTGCTGTTCCGGCGGCGCAAACCCTCGGGCCCACAACAGGATGCTCTTTATTATTATACTGCGCCGACGCCGGTTGTCAAAACAATTTTTCCACCCGGATCCGCCCGTTTTCGACTTCGACCCTGGCGCCGATTCTGCTTTTCAGCTCAGATACATGTGAAATAATACCCACCAGCCGCCCGTCAACCCGCAGCTGCTCCAGCGCGGTCATGGCGGTATCCAGCGTATCGCTATCCAGCGAACCGAAGCCCTCGTCAATAAACACCGCGTCCATCCGGACGCCACCGGAACAGGACTGCACCACGCCCGCCAGCCCCAGCGCCAGCGCCAGCGACGCTAAAAACATCTCGCCGCCCGATAATGTGCCCACGCCGCGGGCAGTGCCGGTATAGCCGTCTAACACGGCGATATCCAGCCCCGAAAGCGCGTTGCCCGAACCGGGCTCCTGCTGCCTGCACAGCGCATACCGCCCTTTGGTGAACCGGGTCAGATATTGGTTGGCCGCCGTCAGCACATCGTCCAGCATCAGCCCTAACACAAAACTTTCAATCGGGGTTTTCCCGCGGTTTTTGCCCGCTAAAAGCCGGGCCAGCCGTTCATATTGCTGAAAAGCCTGCTCCTGCTTACCGCCGGATTCTGCAAGGGCCTTTAATTCCGCCGCGCTTTTTGCAAGCCCGGCGGCCTTTTCACCCAGGCCTCCCACCGTCTGCTGGCAGGCCGTATACGCTTCTTGGCATGCATCTACCTGCTGCTCAAAGGCGTCCAGCGCCACCGGCTGAAAATCACCAAGCTGTGCCTGCAGCTCTCGGATCAGTCGCTTCTGATGGGCATAGTCCTCCCGGTATTTTTGCACCCTCGCCTGTAGTGCTTCCAGCTCCTGTTCATCGATATGAATCAGTTGTTGTTCGCTGAGCCCCTGCCGCTTTAGCGCCTCTGTTAACGCCTGCGCTGCAGATTCGGCGCGCCGGTGTGCCTGTTCGAAGTTGACCTGCAGATGCTGCAAATCCCCCGCGGCCGCCTGCTGCGCCTGCTGCGCCTGCTGCAAGCCCTGCTCCAGCGACTGGATCTGTTCTGCCAGCGCATCTGTCTGCTGCTGCGCTTGCTGCATCTGCTGCATGAACAGATCCGGCGCTGTCCCGGCGGGCAATTTTTCGCGCACCGTTTGCAGCCGTGCCTGCGCCGCGCTGATCTGATTCTCCAGAACGGAAATCTGCTGTGTATTTTCCTCTGTTTGCCGCTGGATCTGCGACATGGATTGCTGCAATTGTGCAAGCTCTTTCTGACTCTGTTCATAGGCCGACTGCTGCCGGGCCGCTTCCTGAACCCAGACTGCAAGCTGTTCATAGCGTGTATGTGCCTCTGCTCGTTCCAACCCGCTGTCTGCGAAATGCTGCGCCGCTTCCTGCCGCTGCTGCTCCAGCTGTTTGAGCGCCTGCTGCGCCCGGGCATATTCGGCGGCCAGATCATTACAACGGGTCAGACAACGCTGTTCATTCTCCCGGGCCGCCGCCAACACCGGCACCTGCTGCGCTGGCGGCTGTGCCGGCGCAGGATGCTCCAAGCTGCCGCAGACCGGACAGGGCCGACCCTGTTCCAACTGCGCCGCCAGCGCCGCCGCAGAATTCTGACTGACCCATTGTTCAGCCTGTTCGGTCACCCGGCGCGCCGCTTCATACGCCCGGCGCGCCTGCCGCAATGTTGCTTCCAGCTCTGCGGCCGCCGCCGTTTTTTGCGCGAGCTGCTGTGTCAATGCCTGTGTCTGATCATCATATTCCAACGCCTGTTTCAGCTGCGCCAGCGCCGCGCTGTTCTGCTGAACAGGCTGAATCCATGTTTCATATAGCTGCTGCCTGTGTGCAGATAATTGCTGCACCTGCCGGGTAATCTGCGCCTGTTGCTGTGTCAGCTGCTGCCGCTGTGCCTGTGCGGGCTGCAGCTGCTCTTCCAGCGCCGCCAGCGTCTCTTGGGTCTGCTTGAACGCCTGCGCATCCTGCGCCAGCAGCTGCAGTTGTATCTGTCTTTGCGCCGCCTGCTCGAGCTGTATACGCAGCTGCGGGACCTGCCCGGCCGCACGCTGCGCCCGCTCCAGCGCCGACTGCGCGGCCTCAGCCTTTTGTCCGGCCTGCCGGGCCTGCTCCAACGCCGTATTCTGCGCTGCCTGCTCGGCGTCCCGCCGGGCTGCCAGCAGCAACAGTTCCCGCTGTGCCTGCGCCTGTTTACACCGGATATCCAGCTGCTGCATCTGCTCGCGCTGCTGCTCCAGCGTTGCGAAGGTCTGCAACGCCTGGGTCAGCCGGGCATAATTTTCGTTGCCCTGGGCCGCTGTCTGGTAGGCCTGCCGGGCCTGCTCCAGCGCCCGGGCAGATACCTTTGACGCTTCCTGCGCCTGCCGCAGGGCAAGGTCAGTGCTTTGCACCAGTTTATCCAGCGCCTCCGGCGTTTCGCAGCCCGCCGCATCCAGCAGCGTCTGCCGCCGGACATGCAGCTGCGTCAACGCCTGCTCAAGCTGCCGCGCTTTTGCGGTAAAGGCAGCGGTGATCTCCCGCCAGCCCGCAGTAGAAAACAGCGTCTGTAGCAGTTCTAATTTTTCTCTGGATTTTGCCACCAGCAACTTGCGAAATTCCCCCTGGGGCAATACGATCACCTGGGTGAACCGTTCCCGGTCCAGCCCGATAATCTGCTGCGCCCGCTGGGCAGTATTCCGGTCGCCGGTGGCCAGCAGCTCCCAGTTTTGCTCTTTCCAGATATAGCAGGCCGCCGTCTGCCGCGGCTCGGTTCCTCCGTTGCGCTTTTGATGGATCTGCACCCTTCTTTGAAATTTATACCGCCGGTCTCCCAGTTCAAACACATATTCGGTTTCGGTGTCCAGCTCTGATGGCGCCCGGTTGCTGCGCAGTTCCAACAGACTGCGCAGCCCACCGGTGGCCTCGCCATACAACGCGCAGCAGATCCCGTCTAAAATCGAGGTTTTGCCGCTGCCGGTCTGCCCGGTGATCAGAAACATCCCACTGTCCTGTAGCTTTGAAAAATCGCAGGTCTGCGCCTGTACATACGGCCCGAAGGCCTGCATCCGCACATAGACCGGTTTCATGGCCGCGCCTCCTTACACACCTGCCGGAACAGTTGCAGATCCTGTTCTGACGGCGGCGTCCCGCAGATATCCGTCAAAAATGCGGTAAACAGCTTTTCCTGATCCGGCTGCTGCCGGCGCAGCTGCGCCCGCAGATCCGCGCGTACACGGGTTTGCGCCGTATCTGCCGGTTCCACACCGTTGCGCAGCCCCAGCAGATTGGGATAATACGCCCGCAGCCGGGCCATCGGCTCAAAAGCCGGCGCACCGGTCAGCTCGGCGAACAGATAATCTTCCGGCGACGGGTCATAAGCGGCCGCATCCAGCAACTGCTGCAAGCTGCCTGTCAACACCCGCACATCATGCGCCGGCGTCACAGGGATCTCCCGCAGCCGCGCCTGTTTGCCGGTAACGGTCAACTCGGTGACAGACTTGCGCTGGTTGCATTCATCAAAGCTGTATTTCAGCGGCGACCCGCTGTAATGCAGGCTGCCGATCGACTGGGGCGCGTGCAGATGCCCCAGCGCCACATAATCAAATCCGTCGAACACACCGCTGTCAATCTGCTGCAAGGTGCCTACATAGGCGTCTTCTTCCTGCGTATGCATCTTGGCACCCGATACAAAACAGTGGGTTACCAAAATATTAAACGCATCCGGCGCGAGCTGCGCCCGCACCGGCTGCAGCAGCCGTTGCACAGCCTGCCCCAGCGTGGAAATATCATCGTCCCGCAACAGATACCGCGCGGTCTGCAAATCAAAAAAGGGCAGCAGATAGAGATGAATCAGTGTCTCGCTGTCCTGCAATACCAATCGTGGCAATTCCGGCAGCCTTGCGGCAATATGCAGCCCCTGCCGCGCCAGCAGCGAAGAGCCCAGTGAAAACCGGTCCGCCCCGTCGTGGTTGCCCACCGCAATATACAGCGGGATCCCCCGTTTTCCGCACAA
>CALWVC010000208.1 GCA_944384865.1 uncultured Clostridia bacterium | reverse complement strand
TCATCGATAAATGGAATTTGACGCAGTATGACGCGTAGGATTCCAGCGGCGGTGAGGTGATCCGGTGGTGCCGTGTCTGTAAGAGCTGGGCTGACAGCAAGACACAAAAAGGCACTTTTAAGATTCTGGATAATGTGCAGATCAGAATCCGGGATATAAGGTGTTTGATGCTGACGGTAATGTGGTGCATGAGCCAAAGGCGGCGGAACTTGCGGGGAAGATGCCGTTTCTGGTGAAGGTCAGTATTTTGGATCTGAATATCAGGAAGGGTCCGGGACGGATTACGGCAGGGTGCAGTTTTGTCCGGTTGGTATTTACACGATCCTTGAGGTGGAATCCGGAAAAGGTTCTAAATCCGGATGGGGAAGGTTTAAAAGCGGGATCGGATGGAACAGTCTGAATTTTGTGAAGAGGGTTTAACTGAATAACGAATCATTATTGAGTTTGCAGATGTATAGAAGTGACATTATATCACATCAAGCTGCGAAAAAATTGACAGAAGTAGAGATGATCCTTATACTGTAAAATGTAGGTGTTTAGACATGCGCTTGTGGTGGATAGGTGGGAAAATGGCTATTTCATACAATAAATTGGAAATAACTAATTGACAAGAAATAAGTGCTGCCAAACACAGGAAGAAAGCGGATATAGCATCTAATACATTGATGAGGATGGAGAAAGATCAGGAAATTACGATGCAAGTGTTGGAGAGAATTTGCGAAGCTCTTGATAGTGATTTTGGTGAGATTATGGAGTATATTCCCGATGAAGATAAAAAAAGAGACAATTAAGGAAAATAGAAATGGATTTTTAATAGAAACCTCCGTTAGAAGTACTATCAACCATAAAGGAGGTGCCGACAATGGCAGATAAAACAAACAGAGAAAAACTGAGAGTTATTGTTTCACATGCACAGACAGATGTTAATCTGTGTGCGGTAGCTTACAAAATGATGAAGGCTTGTGATTCTGAGGAACGTTCACAGGTATTCGAGGAATTCATTAAAAGCGTGAGACGCGATGAATCCGACGGATCCATGAAATTGCCAGTTGTAATTACCAAGCGTGAGGAAGCAAATCTCATGAGCAGGTATGGCTCGTATGTTGATCAGAAACTTGAACAGCTCTTGAAGGAAAACATGGAAGAAAGTGAGTTTTATGCAAAACTGACGGACTTTATCTTCAATGACGAGATGCTTCAGGATGGGAAAGCAGGTTCAATTGCAATCTTTGATTGTGTGATAGACAAGCGTTTGCCGTATCACAAACTTGACACGACGAGTGCTATTACGATGGATAATGACCAGTTTGCTGAAGTTATGAAGTCGATTGGGGACGAGGCGCTGGAGGCAATCGATAGTGCCATGTCACACAACTTCGAACAGAAAACTGAAAGAGCTGGAGTTGTTTTGGCCCTTATTGAAAGTCGAGAAAGAAGAGAAGAGAGAGCTGCAATGCTTATCCGAGCTTTTAGCCACTATGAAAAGCAGATTCTTCAGCTTCATGAACGTGAATTAAAGAGAAAATTGCTCAGAGAGTTGATGAGTGATGATGACGAATAACACCATTACAAACTATCAGCTATACCCGAAAATAGGTATGGCTGATAGGAAAAGTTACTTTACACGGTTAATGATATTGGAGATTTTTGATGAAACTGTTTTGGCTTCCGTATCTTTGTTGGAGAGAATTTTTGATAACCCTGTTTTCTTTATGGGGGCAACAGTCGGAAACTCATCCGGTTCGATTCTGTAGATGTTCAAAAGTTCATCTTTATACAGAGCTATTGCCTTTGATACAGAGCCGGTGGAAAGAAGAACCTTGGCAATTTCTCTCGGGGTGTCATTAAGCACTTTTGTCGCAATCATGCAGAGCAGAGCATCGGCATTACCGCAATACTTTTCGAAAAGAGCAAGAACCTCTTCCTTTGCAATTAAGCGTGATTCAGCTGAGGCGCTTTTGTCGGAAAGATAGTCCTCGAGAGTTTTAGTTCTCTTGGAATCATCGTCACCATCATGGCGGTCAAGGGTTTCATCCAGAGAAACGACCATGTTATGCTCCTTGATGGTGCTGCGGAATGTATCGATCAGTTTGTTGTTTACGATGCTATAGAGATACGGGATCTGCTGATCAAGATCGTTGGCAAGAACAAGATCTAACTTATCGATACATCTTTCGAGGGTATCATAGTGTACATCTTCGGTGTCAACACCAAGATCTCTGAGCTCGAGAAGGCGATTGACATTAGTGTGACTTCTGAATGCTGTGCCGGTAATAAAATTGTCGATGGCGAGAAAAACTTCTGCGTATAGATCTTCATGCTGTGAGAGCTGGTTGCGAGTTTTGATACCTAAAGCGTTGACCTTTGATAAAGAGTGATATAATTTTTTCATAGCGATTACCTCCGTATTTTTTGGATTTCAAGGGTTGTTCCTTATGCTTTTATTAGGCCAGATAGGAAATGGTAGATATACGGGGGTTCGCAATAAACGAGAATAGAAACGCTACATCAGCGATAACCTTTAATAGTGGGTAATAGCAAATAATATTTTTAATAACTTCTCGGAATCTCAATGAATGAGATCCCAACTGAAAATTGACAACTGAATATCGTGCAGGAAGAGAAATTTGAGAAAAATGGACATAAACATTGGACATAGCAGGTACTATGCCTTGAAAAATCTTATGGAGTCGTTTAAGATATCCTTATTAGGCGGCTAATCCTAATAATGATTTTTGAAATGCCTCGACAGATGGCATTTCCCAGGCATCAAGGTGTTGGAGCATCATGATGCCGTAGAGGCGGCAGTACCACATCTTCGTAGAGCGGTGCCTGCCGTCTTCTAATTTATAGTCCTCTTTCTCACGCTTGTTCGAGCGTTCCACGGAAGTCCTTCCATTATATTCCTTTTTCCAGGCTTTCGAGTCCCTTGGCGGTATGTTAAACAACCTTGGATTATCATCGGTAAAAATGTGTACGGTCCTGCCGTATTTCGCCGGTGAACAGGGATGTTCACAGAAACAGCCCTTGTTTCGGTCGGCTTTTGGACACCGGTATTTCGCCCGGTGTTTGGCAGCCTCATATCCATCTTTGTGCATACGTAAGCC
>CALWVC010000207.1 GCA_944384865.1 uncultured Clostridia bacterium | reverse complement strand
AACGTCGCGCCCCGGCTGGCCCATGATATTGCTGCCGAATACTTAAAAGGCAACGTTAAGCAAAGTGCAAAACTGCAAACCGAATATCTGGATCTGATCAACGCCTTATTTATTGATGTGAACCCGATTCCGGTCAAAGAAGCAATGAATCTGATGGGTTTTGATGTCGGCGCATGCCGGCTGCCGTTGTTCAGGCTGTCAGATCAAAACCGTCAAAAACTGATACAGGTGTTACAAAAATACAACATGATCAAATAACATCATGCAGATTTTAAAAATCCTTTAAGGATGTGTAAAAATGGTCAATATTCTGTTATCCGGCTGCTGCGGACATATGGGCAGAGTGATTTATGATTGTGTTCAAAATCGAGATGACTGCCACATTATTGCAGGGCTGGATCTTACCGGCATACAATATGCCGACTTTCCGGTATATACTGACATCAACAGCGTCACCGAACCGGTGGATGTAATCATTGATTTTTCCCATCCCAGCGCACTGGCCGGTTTATTGGACTTTGCAACAGCCAGACAGATCCCTGCGGTCATTGCCACTACGGGGATGGACGAAGCACATGTGCAAATGATTAATGACGCTGCAAAAAAAACCGCTGTATTTTTCACTTATAACATGTCGCTGGGCATCAACCTGATTGCCGAACTGGCAAAACGCGCGGCAGCGGTATTATCTGAAGAATTTGATATCGAAATTATCGAGGCGCACCACAATCAGAAAATTGATGCGCCTAGCGGTACGGCAATCATGCTGGCCGATGCGGTAACCTCCGCCGTCGATACGGCTTATCATTATGAATATGATCGGCATTCCAAACGCAAAAAGCGGGATAAACGGGAAATCGGTATGCACTCTGTCCGCGGCGGTACCATCGTTGGCGAACATACCATTTTGTTTGCAGGACGTGATGAATTGATCACACTTTCTCATTCCGCGCGGTCTAAAGAGGTTTTTGCTGTCGGCGCTGTCAACGCCGCGCTGTTTCTGTCCGGCAAACCGAACGGCATCTATAACATGTCTGATCTGGTCTCGGCAAAATAAACGGCGCGTTATAGGAAAGGAAGGGTTTTTATATGAAACGGATTGATTCGGTAACGCTTACTGAAGAGGTTACGCAGGTCAACATCGATAATCTGCCAGCAGACACCTGTTTTTTTGCTGATCTGTTTATACGGCTGGGCCAACAGCAGATCAATGTAGATATGATCTGCCGGCCGGTGACCCACTCGCAGACCACCCAGCTTTCTTTCACCATTAACGATCATGAGCTAGATCAGACGGTCGCGATTTTGACCGAATTGAAAAAACAATTACCACAGCTGCAATTTTCATTCTCCGCTTACAATTGTAAGATTGTTGCAAGCAGTGAATCCATGCGGCAAACACCGGGGATTGCCGGCGCGGTATTTGATGCCATCTGTAAAGCAGATGCCGAGATTTTGCTGGTTTCTACCGGTGAGACTGAGATCTCGATTCTGGTCTCTGAAGCAGATTGTGAAAAAGCTCTGCAAGCGATCAAAAACATTTGATTTTCAATATGCAAGATTTGCAATCTTGCCAGGAAAGGAATATTCCATGCAGCTGATTTTAATTCGGCATGGCGAACCCGATTACAGCCCCTGCGACCAGCGAGGGTTTACTGGTTTCGGACGTGATCTGGCCCCGCTTACCAAAAGTGGAATAGCACAGGCTCAGGCAGTTTCGTCTGACCCCGTATTGCGGGGCGCCGAGCTGATTCTCTCTTCTCCATATACCCGGGCGTTGCAAACTGCTGCGATCATTTCCAAAAATACTGGAATCGATCTGACAGTGGAGACCGATCTGCACGAATGGCTGCCGGATCTGACTTATACCTACCGCTATCAGGATTTACAGGCGCTGCACGATGATTCTTATGCCTGCCGGGGCGAATATCCGCCCGGGCAGACCCGTCGCTGGGAAGCTATCTCAGCGGTCACCGCCCGCATCCGTCCGATCTTTTTACACTATGAGCAGGCCGGTTATCAAAAAATCATTGCAGTATCTCACGGCGGCGTGATCCGCCGCTTTACCGGACAATTTGATGTCGCCTACTGTTCACCTTATATTATAGAATTTACACCGGCGTTTTCCTTTTTCGGCTGGATTGATGAATAAACAACCTTGTGGATTCATTATATAGACCATATTATCAAGCCCTCGGATGTTCTCATCCTGACGTCAGAGGGCTTATTAAATTTCTCGTTATCAGCCCAAACCGGCGGTCATTTAAAAATCGCCGCGAACGATGATCGTTCGCGGCGACATGGAGCTGGTAATCGGACTCGAACCGATGACCTGCGCATTACGAATGCGCTGCTCTACCAACTGAGCCATACCAGCAAAATTGACACAAAATTATTATACCAGCAATTCTTTTAATGTCAAGTGCAAATTTCAAAAAACAATCAAAACCACTAGTAAACTAGTGGTTTGCACAGACCCCGGAGGGGGTCAGAACTTGCTGACCCCTGGAAGGGGTA
>CALWVC010000206.1 GCA_944384865.1 uncultured Clostridia bacterium | reverse complement strand
TTTGACGTTAACCACAGCTATGTGCGCGATAAGCGCTATGACAATGTGACCTGCCCAGCATGCGGAGTCCCGCACTATGCCACCGCAAAGCACAAAGGAGCCGGGAATATAAAAGCGGACCGTATCTGTCGCAAAACTGCCCGGCCAGAATGCGATGCACAGAAACGCCGGGGATGTAAAAACAACTGGTATATTTGACAGAGTTATGTGGAGCCGGCGGAGAATATCGATCACATAGCGGCGTACAAAAATCCGAGCCGCCAGAGAAAAGGTTGAGCATTGATCCACCATATCAAAACAAGATTTTTCAGCAGGCTGAAACAACCGCCGGCTGCCCGGCGGTTGTTTCAGTCTGCTTTAACGGCACATATTTTTTCATCTCTGCATATAACCGAACATCATTTCGGTTTTCTGGCCCTGATAAACGCGCCCCGGCGCAGCGGCTCTGACCGAAAACGCACAATCTGCGCCGCATGTCTGGCACATTCGATCGGCTGCATATTCTGATCATACAACTGATCGACCATAATCTCAAAACTACCGCGAACTGGATCCAAAACATCATATATTCCCGGATAAAAACGGTTGCGCTGGGTTACAGTCGCCACACCGTCCTGATAATCCTCTACGACGGCAATCCACTCATACTGTCGGATATAACCGCTGCTGGCATATTCCTGTACCGCGCCCTGTCTGCCAAAGTAAAAGCCGGTGGAATAAACCCGATGGCTGATCTTATAAACCTCATCTCTGATCTGTGCAGGTAAACGGTATGTGCTGCCCGCACCCAACAGTTGCGCCGCCTGTTTATACGCATAAGTCACCGCCGCCACATAGTATGCTGTTTTTGCCCTGCCTTCAATTTTGAAGCTGGTCACACCGGCGTCATACAGTTTATCCAGATGGTCGATCATACACAGATCACGGGCATTCAGGATATAGTTCCCCCGATGATCCTGCACTATAGGCATATACTGTCCCGGACGAGTCTGCTCCATCAGCGCATATTCCCAGCGGCAGGGCTGTGCGCAGTCACCCCGGTTTGCGTCCCGCCCGGTCAAATATTCCGACAGCAGACACCTGCCTGAAACCGACATACACATCGCACCGTGTACAAAGGCCTCAATCTCCAACGCAGCAGGCGTTTTTGCCCGAATCTCGGCAATCTCCTCAATCGACAATTCCCGGGCGACTACAATACGGTTTGCGCCCAGATCGTGATAAAACCGGGCGGCAGCATAATTAACGATTCCTGCCTGCACCGAAATATGCAACTGACAACGCGGCGCACAGCGTTTCACCAACGCCAATGCGCCGAGGTCTGTAACAATAAACGCGTCCACACCGGTCTGCGCCGCCTGTCGGATAAAATCCGGCAGGCGGTTTACCTCGTCATTTCTGGGTAATATATTCAGCGTCAAATAAACCCGCGTCTTGTGGGCATGGGCATATTGCACACCCGCCGACAGTTGCTCTATTGTAAAATTATCCGGTGCGGCGCGCATACCAAACTCCTGCCCGCCAACGTAAACCGCATCTGCGCCGTAATCCACCGCGGCATACAACGCAGCCAAATTTCCGGCCGGCGCCAACACCTCCGGCATCTTCCCTATTGCCATATTAATAAATCCAGTTGCCTTCATCTTTCAGTCGCCGCACTAGTGCATCATGCTCTGACAGCGAATTGGTATAATAAAACTTCATCTTCGCGTCCGTGACAAAATAAGTTGCCTCTACCGTCGTATCGGGATACAGCGAAGCCCGGATCGCGTCCATACTCGGACTGCAAAGCGGACCGGGTGGCAGCCCCTCGTAACCGGTATCGGCGTTGGTGTCATATCTGCCGTTGCCGTGGGGGTATTCTTTGGTGGGCGTAGAACCCAAAAACTTTGCGTCATCCCAGTTGAGCCGGTTGTAAAACACCTGCGCCACCTTGCTCATCTCATCCGGATATCCGCTGGCCTCCAGCTCGACAATAGATGCCATGGTCAAGATCTCATGCATACTATATCCCATTGCATCCGCCTTTGCATACATTTCATCGGTCAGCTTGCTGTCCAACTCGTCCAACATTTTATTGATCGCCCGTTCAGCGTTCTTTACCCCGTTGTCCTCATCTTTTAAGTAGAACTTATAAGTATCCGGATACAGATATCCTTCCAGCAGATAATAAACCTTTTCCCGCGGGATACTCTCAATAAATCTCTGACCGTACGCGCCGTCGCGCATCGCTTGTTTAAACTCTGATTCGGAACAAACGCCGTTTTTTTCTAAAAGCGCCATAATATCGTCGACATCTGATCCCTCCGGAATCGTCACTTCCACCTCATCGGCCTGAATACCGGCCGTCTGCAGCATGTCGATCACACCGTCATATCCCATGGTGGCTTTCAGCTCATAATCGCCGTAGTTATAAGTCCCGTCCGCACCGGTCAGCTTGGAATACACCCGGAACACAAAGGGAAATTTAATGATATTCTTTTCCGCCAGCAAATCGGCGATTTCTTCTGTAGAAGATCCCTCCTCGATCGTTACCCACTGCACATTACTGGCAC
>CALWVC010000205.1 GCA_944384865.1 uncultured Clostridia bacterium | reverse complement strand
CAAAGCGATCGATGTGATGCATATTTACAAGATATCGCTGGTGAGGTCTGAAAAAGTCATATTCGCACAATGTGGGCTCCTTGTCACCGATGGTGCTGCGTTCTTTGATCGGGATGGGGTTTTGAGAGGTGAGGTGATACAATAAATAGTGTTTTTCGCTTTTAATATATAGAATATCTCTGACGGCAATCTGTGTGCATCCCACGCCGCTGTCTATAATATCGATTTGTTTTTCCTGTTTGAAAATTACCAGCAGCTTTTTCACAACATGTTCCAGTTCCGTATACAAGGCTTTGATCGGCTGTTTGCGGATAAAATAAAATGGATGATACTCAAAGCTGTCATATACCAATTCCTGTTTTGCGGTAACAAAAACGATATGGGTTCGCAGTGACATGTTCCGGATCTTTTTAGCGACGTCAAACCCGGATGATTCGGTTATAAAGATATCAAGAAAGAGAATATCATAATGCTTTTGCTTGTGATGATGCAGCACAATATTACCGCTCGTAAAAATGGAGATTTCTACGTTTACAGAAAGCTTTTTAAAAATCATTTTCAGATAGGAATGTAATAGGTCGAGAAAGATTTTTCGTCATCACAAAGCGCTATTTTAATCATTATAAAGTTGATCTCCTTCGGTTGCGTTTGTTGTTTATATTTTAAGTTAAAAATATTGAGCAACAATGATATTTTTATAAAATGCTGACTGGTAAAATAGTTGTGTAATAGAAAATCAAAGGGGCGCTTGATTATTTTAACAGGATGCTTATAAAAATAATACTAAAAAATACAGTATAATAATGTAATTTCATTGTAGCATAATAAATGTAAAAAGTAAACATAAAATTACAAAAGAATCATCAAATCGATAAATTTATATCAATTTTATAATTCTTTTATATATGAACATGAAAACAAAAAGGTATAAAAATAAGACAATATGCAATAGTTTGATATCAGGTTATTTTATATTCATTTCCATATCGCTCTGACTGAAGTTTAAACATTTCCGCATATTTTCGATTTTGCTGTATCATCGCTGTATACAGCCTGCGTAAAATGATGCAATCCGGTTGTTACGAGACTGGACATCGATCGGCAGGGTGGCTACTATGTGTTACGGATTTTTGCAAATCAGTATTATATGAGGTAATGAGCAGATGCTATAAAACCATTTTGAGATCTACAGATTTATCGCATGGCGAGAATGTTTAAAATACACACGTGAAATGTAGATTTATGAAATCATAAAACATTGAATTGCCGTAATATAAAAGAAATAGATCTTTTTTGGGGGGTTATCTATCTTCTGACAGGTATTTGCTTTGATCGATGTTTGCGCTGCAACACCCACAGCCGCAGTAGCAGAATCCCTGTTAACAGCAGCGTCAGGCTGCCGGCACACCAGCCGAAGATGGTCTGGAACGCGGTCAGTTCAGCAGTATTTCGGAACAACAGTGCAGACAGACCGGCGATCAGCAGCCCCATTGGAAGTGCAAGACCCTTGGCGAATCCCCGGTGGCACAGAGCAGAGAGACCCATGCAGGCACAATAGATGCAGACGCCGGTTTCCACCAGTGCGCCAAACAGCAACGTGACGGTGCGCAGTACTTCGATGCGCTGTATGAAGTCAAATACGTTGATCACGCTGACCGCATAATAGGATGGATAGGGCAGGGCGGCAAACGTGGCTGAACCAAGTACAGCGGCGTCCCGTATGACTGAAACCAGCAATACGCCGGCAGCCAGCGCACCGCCGCCCAATAGCAGTTTCCAGCGGTTTTGGCCGGATTTAATCCGACTGAATGTACATAATACTAGTATTGCATCGCAGAATGGATGTGTAAAATAATCAATTGCGTCCAGCGCAACGTTGGCAGGCGCGGCGGGTACCATCAATTGCGTTAGATCCATGTTGGCAGTGGCCAGCAGCGCGGTGGCTGCAACAGACAGAACGATCAGAATGATAAATACCAGGCTGCATTTTCCGGTTACATGCAGACCGCTTTTCATCAGGATGGCGGCAACTGCGCAGACACATAACGCGGTGAACAGCACCGGTGTATCCGGCAGCGCCGTAACCGACACCATATCGCAAAAGGCGCGTACGCTGCAAACGCCTCGAAGTATAGCGTATAAAATCAGAGTGACGGTGATTGTATTTCCAACAACGGATCCACAGCAATTTCTGGATAGTTCAAACAGATTGCGGTACTGCTGTTTTTGTATAATCCAGCTTAATCCCCAGAGCAGCAGCAGGCTGGCAGCCGTCCCGCATAGCAGCGCCAGCCAGCTCATTGCACCTGCGCGACGGCTGCCCAGCGTGATGCCGGCACTGCCAATCAGGAATACCGACAGAATACAGACGGCCTGTCTGCCGGTGATAACGTCGTTATACATAGAACGGCTCCTTTTTGTGATGTTGTGTGATCTTTTGTGGAATCAGACCGGCTGTGGGATCACCAAGCAGCCCCAGATACAGATCAGCCAGCCGGCTGTCAATATAGAAAGGTACAGCGTTTTTTGCAGTTTGCCTGCATGCGGACGGAGCTTGGGATAATCAAACAGCAGGACAGCAGCAAAAATTATAGTTA
>CALWVC010000204.1 GCA_944384865.1 uncultured Clostridia bacterium | reverse complement strand
CATAGTGCCTGCTGTAGAGTTTATCAGGCGGCGGCGATTACCAAAGGTCTGCGGGGAAATGAACTGGTGGATTTTTCTGCACTTGCTGCTGCAGGGGCGGCGGCCTTTTCTGACGATGGCCGGCCGGTGCGAGATAGCCGGAAGATGGCGTTGGCGATGAAGACTGCGGCGCGGCTCGGTGTTCCGGTTTTAGCACACAGCGAAGATCTTGACCTTGCCGCAGATGGCGTGATGCATTTAGGTGAGGTTTCCAAAGAATTAGGTGTTTCCGGCGTTCCGGCGGCGGCGGAAAATTGCGGAACTGCACGGGATATTGCGCTGTGCGAATCTTTGAATTTGCCTGTGCATATCTGCCATGTGAGCACCAAAACAAACTTTGCGGCGATCCGCAGCGCAAAACAGCGGGGAGCCAGGCTGACCTGTGAAACCGCGCCGCATTATTTATTATTGGATCACACGGCGCTTCGTATGCGAAACGCTGATTTTCGGATGAATCCGCCGTTGCGCACACGGGAAGATGTGGATGCTGCAATTCGGGCGGTACAGGACGGAACGGTAGATGTGATTGCGACCGACCATGCGCCGCATACGCCGGCGGAAAAAGCGGATTTTCTGCGGGCGCCCAACGGCGCGATCGGTATGGAAACATCGCTGAGCGCCTGTTATACCGCATTGGTACAAACAGGTGTGATCTCGTTTGCCCGCTTGGTGGAACTGATGAGTGTGCATCCAGCGCAGATTATGGGGATTCCAGGTGGTGATCTTTCGCCTGGCAGACCGGCGGATCTGACGGTGTTTGACCCGCGGGAACAATGGACAGTAGATAAACACCGTCTGCATGGAAAATCAGAAAACTGCCCGTTTGATGGGATGCAATTGTATGGAAGGGTCAAACTCACTGTATTAAACGGTGAGATCGTATATCAGATATAGAGGAGCAACAGTATGGCGTTTGATCGATTGATTCGGAATATTCAAAAAATGTCCAATCCTACGGTAGCGGGTCTGGACCCGAAGCTGGACTTTATCCCCGGCTTTATCAAAGAACGTGCTTTTGCACAGTATGGTGATACACTGGAGGCGGCGGCGCAGGCATTGCTGGATTTTAACAAAGGGCTGATTGACGCGCTGTATGACATTGTACCGGCGGTGAAACCGCAGTGTGCTTATTATGAAATGTACGGCTGGCAGGGAATGCATACATTGCAGCAGACGATCGCGTATGCGAAAGCCAAGGGCATGTTTGTAATTACCGACGGAAAACGCAACGATATCGGGACAACGATGCAGGCGTACGCGGCGGCACATCTGGGAAATGTTCAGGTCAACGGAAAGGAACTTATGCCTTTTGACGCGGATGCGCTGACGGTCAACGGCTATCTGGGAAGCGACGGTATTGCGCCGCTGTTGCAGATCTGCAAACAGCGGGATAAGGGAATTTTTGTTTTGGTGAAGACCTCCAACCCATCGTCCGGCGAGTTGCAGGATCGGTTATTGCAGGATGATAAAACTGTCTATGAAACAATTGGCGCAATGTGTGAAGAATGGGGATCGGATGATGTCGGCGAACAGGGTTACAGCAGCGTTGGCGCTGTTGTGGGAGCAACATATCCGGAACAGTTGACCGAACTTCGCCAAAAGTTGCCGCATACCTTTTTTCTGGTGCCGGGTTACGGCGCGCAGGGTGCGGGCGCGCGGGATATCGCAGGTGCGTTTGATCACAACGGTATGGGCGCGGTGATCAATTCGTCGAGAGGGATCATGTGCGCCTATCAGAAACAGGGCGTAGATGAGCGGGAATATGCGTCGGCGGCTCGCAGAGAGGCGCTGCGGATGCGTGATGAATTAAACAGCGTGCGGTAAAGGAGCAAAACGGCATGATTTATGATATGGATCAGGTGTTGGGCACCGTTGCGAGATTTCAGGAGATGCTTGCGCAGATTAAACAATTGCGGCAGCAGGGGCAGACAGCGCAGGCAGATCTGCTGATTGACGACGCTTTTAAGATCGATGTAGGGATCAGTGAAATGATGGCGGGCTTTATGTCGGCAGAGGAAATCATTGAATTTATCAACCGCACCGGTAATAACTGGCCGAAAATCGCGTTGTGTGCCCATTTGCTGATGTTAATATCCGGAGACCGGCAGAAAGCGCAGGCGCTGTTGGACGCCTGTTTGGATAATATAGAAGATGAATTTAAAGAACATATGTTTTTTAAATTATCAGAATGAGGGATGATATGATGCGACAGATGCTTCGTTTTGAGAAAGAAATATCTATTGCCGGCAGTTATGACGTGGTGGTCGCCGGCGGCGGGGTAGCTGGTATTGCAGCGGCGCTGGCGGCGGCCCGCAATGGTGCAAAGAAAGTTTTACTGCTGGAGAAGCAGTATGTATTAGGCGGTTTGGCGACCTTGGGGCTGATTGCAATTTATCTGCCCCTGTGCGACGGAAAAGGGCGTCAGGTGAGTTTTGGGGGTTGTGAGGAGCTGTGCCGCCTGTCTGTGAAAAACGGTTCGGAATTTCCACTTCCGCAAGCCTGGCTGCAGAATCTGTCTGCGGAAGAGAAACGCAAACATCGGTTTGAATTGACTTATAATCCGAATATGTTTGCGATTCTTGCTGAACAGCTG
>CALWVC010000203.1 GCA_944384865.1 uncultured Clostridia bacterium | reverse complement strand
CGGTCTACAGCGCCGTTGATCCCGGCCACGCTGCCTTCGCTGGTATACTGCCACTGGGTAAAGGGCGTAAACGGAGTTACCTCCTGCGTCCAGTGCGCGACCCAGAGGTCATATCGGTTTCGCAGGGTCTGTAGATCCAGCTTTTCCTCAAACCAGTTTTTATTGGAATATATACAGGTGATATACCCGGCGTCCTTGATCTTATTGCAAAACGCCGAGGCCATATCCGTACGCAGCTGGTTGGTGATCGATGGGTCGGCGGTGCGCGCGTCCGGATCAGCGGACGCTTCCATATCATAGGCCACAGGATAACTGAGCCTGCATTCAGGAACCTTTTGCAACAGCTCCAACACAAAATCAGCCTCCTGCTCGGCCTCTTCCACCGTCACAGCCTGTGAAAAAAAGTATACGCCGCATTCCAGCCCCGCGGCATATGCACCCCGCAGATTCTGTTCAAAATAGCTGTCTTCAAACAGATTGCCGGAAGTATCTCCCCGGTATCCGGACCGGATCATTACATAGTCCACACCGTCGGCTTTCACCGCTTCCCAGTCGATCTCACCCTGAAAACCCGAAACATCGATCCCCACAAAAGAGGTCAACACACCGCTGTCGTTGAATTTATAGCGTACGCCGTCGATCAGCTGATGTCCGGTCAACGCGATGTCATCTACATAATAATAAGTGTTTCCATCTTCCTCGATCCAACCGTTTCGCAATATATCCGGATCCGCCAGATATTTTTTCAGACGCGCATAATCCTTGTTGTTGATATAACCGTCCCGGGTCATATCCGTCGCGTCGAAAACGATCTGCGTCAGATCGTCTGCCAGATACTGCTTCATTCTGGACAGATCTTTATTATTGATATACCCGTCGTTGTTTACATCCCCAAGCCGTGTTGCCGACTCTGCCGATACTGCCGCCGCGCCGCACAGTGCAATGCTCCCCGCAAGCAAGACAGCCAGCCATTTTTTCAGCGCCTGCATCCCCTGTTCCTCCGTTCTACGGTTTAACCCGGCTGCCGGTTGACCCGGCTCCCGCACCCTGATCTTCTTTATGATCAGCATACCGCATCCGGCGGAAAAAGTCAATAGGACAAACTGTCGTTTTAACCTGCACGATGTCATTTTAATTGGCCGGCTGAATAACCGGGCAGGCAATGTCCGGCCGGCCGCTGCCGATACTGCGCAGCATCCGGACAGTGCAGATGCAGTCTATTGCAAACAGACCGGCCAACAGCCAGGCCGGAGCCGGCGGAAAATAGAATGAAATCCGCGTCAAAACCGGCGCCACATAAGATATAAACGGCGCCGCCAGCATACCCCAGGCCACTGTAAACGGCAGACAGATCAACCCGTCCAGGTGCCACCGTACCTGGCGGTAATCCCAGATCCATACCTTAAAGATCCGAAGCGCCAGAAATCCATATATATATTCCACTACTGTCGCGCAGGCCGCGCCTAACAGCGCCGTCAGAAGCCAATGATTCCGAAACGGCTCCAAAAC
This sequence comes from uncultured Clostridia bacterium, assembly GCA_944384865.1. Lineage (GTDB taxonomy): Bacteria > Bacillota > Clostridia > Oscillospirales > Acutalibacteraceae > RUG14109. The sequence goes on along the minus strand of CALWVC010000203.1, from coordinate 1,174 downwards.
AGCGATGAGCGCTACTCCACCCACCCCATATACCGGACACAAAGGCAACAGATACATCGTTTTTCTGTTTTCCAGCCGCCCTTTAGTAAACAGCGCAAATCCGGTTTCCAGCAAAAAACCTGCGAATGCGCAAATAAAAAACAACATAAAAAACCGAATGACCCAACACCTCCGGTGTTTAGTGTGCGAAAACGCGGGTCGGTTATACAGCGAATGCCCCCAAAAAAACAGCGCGGCCGGCAGCATTACACATACCGCCGGCCGCGCCGCAAAACAAAAAGCGTTTTCGAGCCTGTATACAATCATTATTTTACAGCAAACACTATAGATCTATCGCTTGATCCATACAATTACCCAAACGCAATCATATCGTCAGCAAGGTAAGCCTTCAGCCGGGACAGATCTTTATTGTTGATCCAATCGTCGCCGGTCAACTCTGCGGCCGCCTGCTGAATCGGTACAGCGTCGTCCGCCAGATAAGCTTTCAGCCGGGAAAAATCCTTATTGTTGATAAACCCGTCTGCATTCACATCGCCACGTTGAGCCTCTACCGGTTCTACCGGTTGGATTTCCTCAACGCCATTCAGTTGCAGACCGGCATCCACCGTCATCTGCATCACCTGCTGCACATCCGCAGATTGTTGCGCAGGCTGCGCCGTCCCATAGCCAAAAAGCTGCGTCCACGCCGGCGCCGTATAGACCGAACCGTCAGACGCCTGCTCAAAGCATCCCACCCCGATAGTGGTATATCCACCGTTCATAATATTGGCGCGATGGCCTTCAGAGTTCATCCAGCCCCGCACCACCTGTTCCGGCGTGCCGTAGCCATAAGCGATATTTTCGCCAAAGGCTTTATCTGAGATGCTGAAACAGGAACTACCGTCCGGCCGGACATGGGCGAAATGCACCAAAATCTCCGCGCTGCGCTGCATCGCGGCCTCGATCAGTTCCGCGTCCATCGTCAGCGGCTGCAGCCCTTCCTTAGCCCGCTCTTGATTGACCAGATCGACCACCTCAAACGCATATGTGTATTTCAGGGTTCCGTAAACCCGCTGAATCCCGATGCTTTCCGCTACCGCAACGCCCACGGCACAGAACAACATCGAAATTGTCAAGAGCAATGCCGATAAAACAGTCGTATATCTGGTTTTCATATATACAAGCGCTCCTTTTT
>CALWVC010000202.1 GCA_944384865.1 uncultured Clostridia bacterium | reverse complement strand
CGAAGAGCCGGATACGCTGGATAATCCCGAACAGGAGCAGTCTCAAAACAGTTCTGCGACAAAAGAATCAAAATAAAAATGATTGGATGTTGAGGGCCGGTTTGTCAAAACAGCGGTCGGTAAAACGGCAATTTCAGATGATTGACCGGTCATCAGAAGTGGAGTTGTTTGCAAAAAGACAGACCGTTTTAGCAAATCAGAAATAAGAGGTATCGACCTGAAAAGCCTGATACCTCTTAAACGCTTTATAAGGGTTTTATGATTTAAAAGACAGATTGGATACACTTTTCCGAACCGGCGGGAGAGTATTGCCAGTTGTTTAAATGCGCGCCGGTATAAAAGTATTGCAGGCTCGGCGCAGAGGTTGCAGCGGAAAATGCATCAATGATGATCAACTTGATTTTCATTTTTTCAGGGATAATGCTTTTTATGTAAACGCTGGCCTGCTGTCCGGGTAATACACCCTCTTTCGGCTCTGCCAGACCTGCAAGATTGGGCATCAGCTCTACAAAAATACCATATGGCTCTACCGATCGGACAATGCCCGAAACGGTTTCGCCCTGTGAAAACAACGCGGCGTTTTGTTCCCAACTACCCAGCAGCTCCTTTTGCGACAGGGTAATCCGTCCGTTTTCAATGTTTTTGACTACTGCTTTGATTTGATCTCCCGGGGAAAACCGGTCTCTGGGATGTGAGATCCGGGATACGGAAATGGAGTCGATGGGCATCAGCGACGGTACGCCGCAGCCGATATCGCAAAACGCGCCGAAGGGTTCCAAATGGGTGACGCAGGCGTCGATTACATCACCGGTCTGCAGCTTGTTCAGATACTCCTGCGTGCATTTTTCCTGTGCGGCCCGGCGGGACAGTGTTGCAACCGGCCGATTGTTTTCGTCGGTGCCGATGGAGGAAATAATAAAACAGACCGGTTTTCCGACTCTGGAAATCATCGCGATATCTCGTACCGAACCATCCGCAATTCCCATAGCGCCCTCACAGCGGGGGATGATGCCCTGCATGCAGCCAAGATCTACGATCAGGTTGTGTGCAGTATCACATAAGACTGCACGGGCCTCTAAAATTTGTTCTTTCGCGTAGGCGTCGGCCAGAGACAGGGGCGAGTGTAAAGCGGTTCGGTTTTCCCGGGTGCCGATCAGCATCCCTTCTGGTTTGTACAGATTGTTCATTTGACTACTCCCTTTCTTTTATAACATGAAAAAGCACCCTTTCAGTTCCATTTTAATATATGCACCTCTGTTCGGCGGTAGCACTTTATTCTTTTACAGAAATATCATAGCCGCCGGCCTGCAGCGCGATGGAAAGCGCCTGCCGCAAAATTTCTGCGTCCGGTGCGCTGAACTGCAAAATGGCGCCGCCGTTTTGCGCCGGCTCGAAAAATGCGTTGTAAACCGGACCGCCTTCGGTGATATGCGGCAGACCGTTGAGATAGGCGGTGTGGTTGCCGTAGATTTCCTCCGGCTTCACCGGATATTGCGCTGGCAGATCATCTGTGCGCCGTACCATCGGCGTGATTTTCAGATTTTGCAGCGGCAGTGCTTTCAGCCGGCTCAGTGCCAAGTCTGCAGAATCCGCGTATTCAAAATGGATCGTTGCTTTTTTCATTTTTTTACAAATCCTTTCGTTATTGTAGCATTAGTATTCCAAATAGCTTGTCGGATTTGCAAAAAACTTTCAACCAATTTTTTAAAAGAACTTTTAAATTATCAAAAAATGTGTTAGAATATACAGGTATATTGTCGAGAGGAAAGGAGCGCCGCCATATGGACGAGCTGTTAACGCAGATACAGGACTATTATCTGTTTGCGGCGCGGTTTTTGATTCCGCTGATTTGCATTTATTTGCTGCTGAGCTGTGCACGGCGGTTGTTTGCCTCTGGAAAAAATCAAACCATTGCCAGGTTGGTCATGCAGGACAGCGCGGTGGATTTTGATATCACATCGCAGGAGTCGGCCATCGGCCGCAGCGCGATCTGCGATATCCGGCTGAATTTACCCAGTGTTTCCCGCCGGCATGCGGTGTTGACTTATAATGAAAAATTTGGATTTAAAATCAGCGCGGTCGGCAATGCCGAAATTATGGTCAATGATATCCCGGTTGACGGCTATGCTTATATCCAGAACGGCGACGTGGTGGAGTTGGGCGGCGTGAAATTTTGCCTGACTGCTGTGCAGGATATTACGTCCGGGGGCCGCAGTGCGCCGAGGCGCTCGAAAGGCGCGGTGTTTGAGGCGGTGATGCTGACATTGTTCCAGCTGCTCGCCTTTTTTGAAATTGCTTTACATTATCAGACAGAGCTTCCGGTGTCGGTAGCAGCGGCGTTTGGGTTGCTGATGATAGGGGAGTGGATCTATTTTGGCATCCGCCGGTTCCGGGGCAATATCCAGATTGAAATTCTGGGGCTGTTTTTGACGACGTTCGGAATGCTGGTGGCGGCGTCGGCCGCGCCGTCTTCAACGATGAAACTATTGCTGTGCGCCGTGATTGGTGTTGGTTTGTTATCTGGTTTTTGTTTTATTTTCCGCGATATTGAACTGACAATGAAGCTGCGGTATTTTGTCGCCGGCGCTACTATTTTACTGCTGGTGGTCAACTTGATTTTCGGCGAGAATCTGAATGGCGCCAGAAACTGGATCAGACTGGGATCGGTAATTTCCTTCCAACCGTCGGAGCTGATCAAAT
>CALWVC010000201.1 GCA_944384865.1 uncultured Clostridia bacterium | reverse complement strand
GGTATGGGTTGGGCACGGTTCCCTATTTTGGCTGGGCGGCCGGGACACTGCTGGGCGCGCTGGCCGGTCATATCATGCCGGATTTTATTATTTCGGCGCTTGGAATCGCCATTTATGGCATGTTTATTGCGATTATTGTGCCGCCTGCGAAAAAAAGCCGCCCGGTTTTACTGGTGGTTCTGACCGCGGCGGCGCTGCGGTGTCTGTTTACCTGGACCCCCGGGTTGCAGCAAGTCTCCGCCGGGTTCTCGATCATACTATGTGCAATCGCTGCAGCGGCGCTGGGCGCAGTGCTGCGCCCGGTAAGAACGGAGGCTTGAGTGATGGATCCGTTATTTCTGCTGCTGCATACCGGCGTAATGGCCGGCGTTACCTATCTGGTGCGGATGCTGCCGCTGGTCGTGTTCCGCAAAAAAATCAACAATGTTTTTATGCGCTCATTTTTATATTATATGCCTTTCGCGGTATTGGCGGCCATGACCATTCCCGCCATTTTCGACTCTACCGCCAGCGTTTGGTCGGCGGCGGCCGGGCTGGGCATCGCGCTGATCCTGGCGCTTTTTGAGCGCTCGCTGCTTACGGTAGCGATCTGCGCCTGCTGCGGCGTATTCGTCACCGAAGAGGTTTTGCGCCTGATTGGATAAAACGGCGGCTTTTGCAGATACTTGTAACAGCCGCCGTGTAAATATATACTCTTTATAAAGAAAGGATGGGGCTAATATGCCTATACATGTAACGACCGATAATTTTGAAGCCGAAGTGTTAAAATCCGACGCGCCGGTACTGGTCGACTTTTACGCCGACTGGTGTGGCCCGTGTAAAATGCTCGCGCCTTTAGTGGAACAGTTTGCACAGGAAAATCCGCAGGTCAAAGTCTGCAAAATCAATGTTGACGACCAGGCTGATCTAGCTATGGACTATGATGTGCGCAGCATTCCAACACTGGTGGTTTTCAAAGACGGAAAAGAAGCCAACCGCTCGGTGGGACTGATCTCCAAATCTCAGTTGGAAAATCTGATCTGAACACGACGGCCGGTAAGTCGGATGCATTCCGGCAATCTACGATCTGAAAAGCAAAAAGCCGTCTGCCACAAAAAGCAGACGGCTTCTAATATTGAAACTGTTGCTGCGATCGCGGTTACCTCGGCTTCTAAAATCGCACCGCACATCACAGATACTGCGCATATTCCTGTGAAAACCGCGCATAATACGTCTCCCACAGCGCGGCGTCTGCTTCGGCGGGAATCGAAACATCCCCGCCGGTCTGGATATAATCGCCCAGATAATCGCTGATCTTCAGCGCACCCCGGATCGAGCAATGCCCGTTGTTATACATATCCACCCGCTCATCGAAAGACAGCTCGTCCAGCAGCTGGTTAAACCGCAAAAACGGAACATCATGCGCCGTCGCCAAATCGCCGATGCTGTTATACAGCGCATATTCAGACGACACCCATTCGCCGGGCTTATAACTCAGCTGATAGTCATGGGGCAGTGAAGTCAAAATCAGCCGGATGTCGTTCTGCTGGCACAGCTCGATAATTTTTTGCAGATATTCCAGCGATTTTGCCGGAATGCGCTCCCGACTGTCCGACTGTTCCGCGGCGGTAAAATCTGCGCCATACGCCGCAGATTCGCCGGCCCAGCCAAGATTATACGCATAAGACGGCGCTTCACCGAAATGCTGGCCGAACATGTTTTTCAAATTGGCCGGGTTAAACTCTGCCCAGCTGGCATGGTATTTCAGAACACTCAGATAATAATAATAGATTCGATCAGCGGGCGCCACACAGTGTTGCACCGCCTCCACCCAGTTGTCGGAATATTCCATATAATCCAGTACCCAGCGCAGATAGTTATCGTATTCATACCACTCGGTGGTCAGGCCGGCATAATACACGTCAACCACCGCAACCTGCAGTTTCTGGGCTTTCAGCGCCTCGACCATAACATAATAGGTCAAAAACAGCGGCTGTCCGGAGATGCAGTAATTCACGGTGCGAATACGATGATCCTGCCACAGAATATTCGGACAGAATGCATTCAGCCCGTGAGAGCCGCCGAAAAAGCCGACGTCCACCGTGTTTTGTTCCATGCCATAAAGAAAATAGCGAATCTGTCTATTGTTGTTTTTCGGATTAAGTACCAGCGCTGTGCCGCCAAAAATCCATAACGCACAAGCGCCGATCGCCAACAGCCTGGTCCACAAACGTTTTTTCTTCATAGCGTCACCCATTAAAATTGCGCGTAGATAAAATCACTGCTGCTATACCCGGGACCGTAGCAGCCGAACACAACCAACACAACCAGCGCGACAATGTATATTGCCCACCGCACAACCGCCGGTTTGGCAGCCAGCCAGGCATATAGATCTGTCCGGGCGGCCGCAATATCCACACCGATTGTAAACAACAGACACAAAATGATTACCATTCCTTCCGGCAGCAGCACGCCCAATTCATAAGTAGACGCATTGCACAACTGTGCCGGCTGAAACGACAGGAGCTGCCACAGCAGCACCCGTACATCATATATGGAATTTGCTCGGAAAAACAGCCAGGCAAAGCTGCAAAGCACAAAAGTGCATACCGTCATCCAACACCGATTCAGCCGGCTGTCAGGCCGGATATGCAGCGCCTGCTTGATGTGTCCGCGCAGATTTTTGGTACAGCCGCCGATCACCTGATAAATACCGTGCAGCGCGCCCCAGAGCACAAAGGTCAGATTCGCGCCGTG
>CALWVC010000200.1 GCA_944384865.1 uncultured Clostridia bacterium | reverse complement strand
TATAACAACATCGGACTGACGTTCAACGGAGATTTCTCCGAGCAGGCGCAGAACAGCACAGGGCTGAAAGTCTGGGTAGCCGGTGATACAAACGGCGCGTTACTGTGTAATCAGTCAGGCGGTATTTCCTTCGCCTTTAAATCCGGCGGCAACTATTACGCCGATACCCTGTGGGGCATATGCGCCGCCGATATTACCGAGGCCGGCACCTGGTATACCTTCCGGTGGGACGATCGCGATCTTGCGGTTGCAGACTTTTACAGCGACCGGATCATCGGCAGCAACCCCAGAACCGTAGACGCAGCTTCTATTTTAGAAGATCTGGAAACCATTTATATTACGCTGGGACAAACACAAAGCGGAACGTTTAGCAATTATACCAATACAGCTTTATATATTGACGATTTACAGTTTATCAATGATTAACAGCACCGATCACATTTCATAAAACAAAAGGAGCAATCCCCTGGGTCAGCGCCTTATGGCGCTGACCCAGGGGATTTTTGACAATCCAAACAGCTGCAAAACAGCGGTCTTGATCGCCATATATCCGTTTGCCGCAAACGCAACGGATATATGGTTGGTTTATCCCCTATACAGCGGCCGCCGTAACCAGCACAGACAACCCCGATAATCCCTTTTTCAGGTGCGCTTAAATGATGTACAATGATTATTTGGTTACACGGCCGATCTGTCAAGATAACAGGCTGCGATCTTTCAACAGCCCGGGCAATCCCGGCGTTTTGCCTGATTTCGAGCCATGTAGCATGTACCGCCGCATCATGCAATCTATGCAAAATTTTAAAAATTTTCCATTTTTGGAATAAATTTTTAAAGGTAAAGGTTTTTATTGCAATAAATATGTTTTTTACCTCTAATCAGACGATTCGCCGCGTCACAAACAGTTAAAAAAACAGCGATATAGTCATTTAACCAGTTATTGCTTTTACAGCAAGAATTTGGCGCAACACAAGCCGTATGCTTTATGCTATAATCATGATCGCTGGGCAATGACCCAAGTATGAAATCAAAAGGAGTCTTTTATGAAAAAACTTTTATCAATGTTCATGGCTTTCGTATGCAGCGTAGGCATACTGTCAACGGGAACTACGGCGCAGGCTGCAACGCTGGAATCGGCCGCGGGAATCGTAGCAACTTCTTCCGGCAATCTTAATGTCCGCAGCAGCGCTTCTACCACCGCTTCTGTCGTCGCATCGCTTGCCAAGGGCAGCTATGTGACGCTGATCTCCCAGTCAGGGAACTGGTGGCGCGTTGAATATGCAGACGGCCGCTATGGATATTGTCACGCAAATTACATTTCACGCGTCTCCGGCAGCACACCGGCAACGGTAAACACCGTTTCGGGCAATCTGAATGTGCGCAGCGGCGCCGGAACTTCTTATAAGGTAACCGGTTCGCTGGCAAAGGGAAAAATCGTGGTTGTGCTGTCAGAGTCAAACGGCTGGAGCCGCGTATTATATAACGGTGTAAAAACCGGCTATGTCAGCAGCCAATATCTTAAGACGTCCGGTTCGGATTCGATCCAGCTGGCATTACCGAACTTTAAGCAGACAGACAGCCGCTGGGCCAACGTACTGATCGGTAACTCCGGTAAGACCATCGGCCGCATCGGCTGCACAACGACGGCGATCGCCATGATGGAATCCTACCGGCAGGGCAAAACCATTTATCCGGATGCAATGTCCAAACAGTTAAGCTATTCCTCTTCCGGCGATCTGTATTGGCCGAGCAATTATGTGCAGACGACCAATTCTTCCGGCTATTTATCGAGAATCCACGATCTGCTCAAACAGGGCAAACCGGTGTTGATCGGCGCCAAAACCAGCGCCGGCAGCCAGCACTGGGTCGTCGTCACCGGCTTTTCCGGCGGCTCTGTGACCAACGCGGCAAACTACCGGATTAACGATCCGGGTTCAAACTCCCGGGTTACCTTGCAGCAGTTCTTAAACGTATATCCTGTATTCTATAAGCTGGTCTATTACCGCTAAACAACCGAATCAAACCATCAAAACCGGCCCGCCGCGGGTATTGCACCTGCGGCAGGCCGGTTTTTATTTTAATGTTTTTCAAAAATGGCTGCCATGGCAACAATGATGTATGGCAACCGGCCGGCCGGAAACAATAACAGCGCCTGTTGAAAATCTTTAAGATTGCGTTTATCAAGCTTGACAGCAGCCGCAGATTTTTGTACAATGCAAATAGATTTGCGTCTGTCACCCATCGGAAGGAGAAACTGTTCTATGACCAGCTTTGAAGATCTGTATCGCCGCCTGCTCAAACAGGCGGTCAGCCCAAATTCTGAACAGCCCGCAGCCGCGCCGCAGGACGCCCATCAGTTAGACTGTCTGCTGCACCCCGAAAAGCACGCGCCGGTCTGGCAGATCAAAGCCTGCGGCTGCGACTCCACGCAGAACCACTGCGCCGCGGCTTGTTTGTTCAATGCCATCACCCGTGATCCGGATGGGCACATCATCATTGACCCCGACCGCTGCGCGGGTTGCAGCGCCTGTATCGACGCCTGCAAATCCGGTGCGCTGACTGCCAGCCGAGACGTATTACCGGCACTGGACGCGGTAAAACGCGCAAAGGGGCCGGTGTATGCACTGATCGCACCCGCCTTTTTAGGCCAGTTCTCCGCAGCGGTTACGCCCGGCAAGTTGCGCTCTGCCTTTAAGGAGCTGGGCTTTGACGGTATGGTAGAGGCCGCGCTGTTCGCCGATATTCTAACCCTAAAGGAAGCGCTGGAGTTTGACCGCAGCGTCAACACCGAGGAAGATTTCCAG
>CALWVC010000199.1 GCA_944384865.1 uncultured Clostridia bacterium | reverse complement strand
ATGGCTGTCACTTCCGACGCCGAGATCCGCAACAGCGCCGGCGTGCCGCTGTATAATACGACCTATATTCCCTATCCTTCCAAAGAATACGAAGGTTTCGACAGCATCGCCTATATGGAGACGCTGTTAAGCGACGATCATTCTGGCATCGATACCCCCGCGGCCGTCATTCTGGAAACCGTGCAGGCCGAGGGCGGTATCAATGTCGCGCCGGTGGAATGGCTGCAACGGCTGCGGGCGTTCTGCGACCGGCATGATATTCTGCTGATCGCTGACGACATCCAGATCGGCTGCTGGCGTACCGGCACATTCTTCTCCTTTGAACGAGCGGGCATCGTGCCGGATTTGGTCACACTGTCCAAATCCATCAGCGGCGGCGGATTCCCGATGGCTTTATTACTCATGAAGCCGGAGCTGGACATTTTCACTCCCGGCGAGCACAACGGTACGTTCCGTGGTTTTAACCCTGCTTTTATCGGCGCAAAAGCGGCGGTAGAATTTTCGATAACACACGATATGACCGGCGGCGTTCAGCGCAAACATCGGCTGGTAATAGACAAGCTCAAACAGCTTCAAACGTTAGACAATCGGATCGAAATTCGGGGAATCGGCCTGATTATCGGCGTTGATTTTTCAGCCGTCGCGCCGGATCTGGCCGGCCGGGTGGCAACGTTGTGTTATGACGATCATCTGATTATCGAAACTGCCGGACGGGGCAATAACGTATTGAAACTGCTGCCGCCGCTGACTACAGAAGATGCGTTGCTGCAAAAAGGCTGCGACATTATTATCAACAGCGTGAAAAAAGCGCTGATGTTGTAAACGGTTTTATATCAACAATCAAACCCCGGTTTAAAAGCCGGGGTTTGATTGTTAGCTTTTAAACGGGCTACAATCGTTCCCGTAGCTTGTCCGGTCATCCCGCCCGGCTTCATATTTTATTACATAATCAATTCAAAACTCAAAACAATATCCGAAAAACAAATTCGGTCTGTACAAATCCGGTATGCCATCTGGCACACCGGATTGATAAAACCAATTTTATTTTCTGCGACGCTTATCAGCAGACCGATGAACTGTCGAGCTCCGACGACGGCCGCTCTGATTTCCGACGCCAACACCAGACCGCTTATGCATCGTCACATTCACCACGATCAAAGCAATCAGACTCAGCGGCGCTACAATATAGCACAGCCATTTCAGCCAATCATATTTTTCACCATAATCGTTAATGATCTTTTTTTCTGTGGTAACCGGCTCGGTAACAGTTACCGCCCCTGTCGCACGCATGGTTTTGGTCTGCGAATCATCGTCTTCTGCATCATCCTCCTGCGGCGCCTGTGTCTCTACAAACACCTCTGATGGCTCATCAACATAATAATATTCCGTATAATCATGATCATCATACCCGGTAACCGACGTCGTTGTTCTCCTGGCTTCATGAGTGGTCTCTTCAGGTTCCTGCGAGTGTATGGTTGTCCTCAATGAGGAGGTATACTCCTGCGTAGGCGCTTGCTCAGTTTCATCGACAGGATCCGCCAATGTTGCAACGCCCATCCAGCAGCCCATCACAGCCGCAATCAATACCGCAGCCAACATCTTTTGAACAACTTTCATTTTAAACTCCGTTCCGCCGCCGCGTATAAAACTGTCCCAAACGCTGCGGTATTTTACTGTTTTTCACCGATTTTATAAAATTACCGGTATCTCCCTAAACATGCCGCAGGGGCAACTGTCAAAAAGCTCCGTTCTTTCAAACAAAACTGTTTTTTATTATAACCGAAACCCCAACAAATTTCAACTCTTTTATGCGACCGAAATCATAGCGTCTCCGGATATTTCACTGAACCTCCCAATTATGGGCCATTTCGCTTTTCTTACTCCGGTTCATCAGCTTCTTAATTGAAGCTTTCGCATCGCCGCCGCAATATAGCATATTATAACATTCCTCTACGATCGGCATTTCTACCTGATACTGATCGGCCAGTTTTTTGGCACAGGCGGTAGCATAATAGCTTTCTACCGTCATTCCCACCGATTCCAGCGCCTGCTGTACCGGCACGCCGCTGCCCAGTGCCTTTCCAAACCGGCGGTTACGGCTGTGTCGGGAGGTGCAGGTCACGATCAGATCGCCGATTCCGCTCAAACCTGCAAACGTATCCCGTCGCGCGCCCATCTGAACGCCCAGCGCGGCAATCTCGTTGATCCCCCTGGTAATCAACGCCGCAATTGTATTATCTCCCAACCCCATACCGTCGCATACACCTGCCGCCATCGCGATGATATTTTTCAGCGCCGCACCGATCTCTACGCCTGCCACATCGTCATTGGTATAAATCCGGAAATTTTCATTACTCAACGCATTCTGCACCAGTTGCGCGGCAGCCAAATTGACGCTGGCCGCCACCACCGAGGTCGGCAGCTGTCGCCCCACCTCTTCCGCATGAGACGGACCGGATAAAATCACCACCGGATGCTCTGGCAATTCCTCTGCAATCACCTGTGAAAAGCGCTTCAGACTGCCTTTTTCAAAGCCCTTTGCCACACTGACCACGACTGCCTGCGGCGCAATATGCGCACGCAGCTTACCGGCCGTTTCCCGCACGGCAAAAGATGGTGTTGCAATAATATAAATGGCGCTGTCATGTAATTGACATAAATCGGCGGTCAGCCGCACCGTTTGCGGGATCTCAATGCCCGCCAGCAGTGGATTGATCCGGCTTTTTTCAATGGCGGCGATTTCATCGGCAAAGGCGCCCCATAACACGGTGGTATGTCCGCAGCTGTCAGACAACACCGACAGCGCCGTTCCCCAGC
>CALWVC010000198.1 GCA_944384865.1 uncultured Clostridia bacterium | reverse complement strand
TGATGAGGGTAACCGTTTCACGGAGGATTGCAGCGATCAAAAGCTGTGATTTGATTTTGCTGCTGGATCACGGCCAAAACGCCGGAATGGGCACGCATGCTCAGCTGGTGGCTGAAAACGAGGCATACCGGGAGATCTGCCGGTCTCAGAACATGTTGGGAGGCGCGCAGGATGAAAAATAGATATCAGCTTCGGATGCTGCTGCGCTATGTGGGGCGGCGTAAATGGGCGGTGCTGGCGGTTTTGCTGGCGTCGCTGATCATGTGTGCCTGTGAGATCGCCGCGCCATATCTGGTGGGCCGGGCGGTAGACCGGATCATCGGGCCGGGTCAGGTGGATTTTGCCGGCGTCGGGCAGATTATCGGCTTGCTGGCGGGGTTATACCTGCTGGACTGTCTGTTTGTTTATCTGATCAACCTGCTGTCAAACATCGTGGCCAACCGCATTGTAGCGGATATCCGAAAAGACGCGTTTGCGGCGCTTTCCAAAATGCCGCTGCGCTATTATGATACCACGCCCCACGGAGATATCATCAGCCGGTTTATCAATGACTGTGAGGCCATCGCCGACGGGCTGCTGCAATCGGTGGCGGTGTTGTTTTCGGGCGTGATCACCATTATTTCCACAGCCGTGATCATGTTTTGCCTGAATGTGATTGTGACGCTGACGGTAATTGCGTCTACTTCGCTGACCTTCGTGGTGGCGTTTTTCGTGACCCGAAACAACAATAAACATTTTCAGGCGCAGCAAAAAGTGTTGGGCGCGCTCAACGGCACGGCGGAGGAAATGATCGGCTATTGCAAGACGGTCAAGTCTCAGACAGCGGAGCAGGAGGCGTTCGCGCGGTTTGACCGGCTGAACGCCGAGCTGTATGTAGAGGGGCAGCGCGCACAGTTTGCGGGCAGCCTGACCAATCCTACCACCCGGTTTGTCAATAATTTTGCCTATATTCTGATCGGCGTGGTCGGCGGCATCTTTGGCGGGCTGACCGCCGGAACGGTATCGAGCTTTATTATTTACGCCAATCAGTTTGCAAAACCTTTTAATGAAATCACCAATCTGGCAACGCAGATTCTGTCGGCTTACGCCGCCTTCGGCCGGGTATTGGCGGTGATCAGCGGCCGGCCGGAAAACACGCAGGGGGAGCGGCCGCAGCAGCTTTCGCACACCGGCCGGCTGTCGATTGAAGACGTATGCTTTTCTTATAATAAAAAGCGGCCGCTGATTGAACATTTTTCGCTGGACGTTGCGCCCGGCAGTAAAATTGCCATCGTCGGCCCGACCGGCGCGGGCAAAACGACGCTGATCAATCTGCTGATGCGGTTTTATGATGTAGACGGCGGTCGGATTTTGTTAGACGGGGTGGATATCAAAACGCTGAACCGGGATGTATTGCGCCGGGAGTTTGCGATGGTGTTGCAGGAGAGCTGGCTGTTTGCCGGAACGGTGTGGGAAAATATCGCATATTCCCGGCCGGACGCCACCCGGGAGGAGATCGTCGCGGCTGCCAAGGCGGCGCACGCACACAGCTTTATTATGCAACTGGAAAACGGATATGATACGGTGTTGACCGACGGCGACGATCTGTCCGCCGGGCAGCGGCAGCTGCTGACCATTGCCCGGGCGATGCTGCGGCCGGCGTCGTTTATCATTTTGGATGAGGCGACCAGCTCGGTGGATACGCTGACCGAGCAGCGGATCAACAAGGGTTTTTCTAACATTTTAAAAGGAAAGACCGCCTTTATTATTGCGCATCGGCTGTCTACGATTCTGGACGCTGATCTGATCGTCGTCATGCGGGACGGCAAGATTGCCGAAACCGGTACCCATGCGCAGCTTCTGCAGAAAAACGGCGTATACGCCGAGCTGTATAACAGCCAGTTTAAAGTCAGTTAGCGCAGTTTGCAGAGGATGATACAGGTTTGGGGATCCGGGCGCAGGGTTTTCGCGGCAAAAGCACGGTTGCGGGATGCAGCGAAAGGATGGTTGTATGAAAAAGAATGATCTTGTAACGCTGTCTGTTACCGGTATGAGCGCCGAAGGCAGCGGCGTGGGCCGGGCGGAGAATACGGTGGTGTTTGTACCCGGCGCGGCGGTGGGCGACCTGCTTTCGGTGCGGATTGTCAAGGTGTTGAAAAACTATTGCTTTGGAAAGATTGCAGAAATTTTAACCCCGTCGGACAGCCGGCAGCAGCCGGACTGCCCTGTTTCGTCAAAATGCGGCGGGTGTGCCTTTGGCCATCTGTCCTATGCAGCGGAGTGTGCAGTCAAGCAGCAGCGGGTGCAGGACTGTATCCAGCGGATCGCCGGGCTGCCGGTGCAGGTGTCGCCGATCATTGCTGCGACGCGGATACAGCAATACCGCAACAAGGCGCAGTATCCGGTGGGAACCGACGCGCAGGGCAGGCTGATCGCCGGATTTTACGCGCTGCATTCACACAGGATTGTGCAATGTCCGCGCTGCCGGTTGCTGCCGCCGGAATTTGATCAGATTCGGGATGCGGTTCTGGCGTTTGCGGCGAAACAGGGGATCAGCGCCTATGATGAAGCGGCGCAGACCGGCCTGCTGCGGCATATCTATATCCGAAAGGGGTTTGTCACCGGGCAGATTATGGTATGTCTGGTGATCAACGGGAAATCCCTGCCCAGTGCAGACCGGCTGGCGGGATCTCTGCTGCAGGTCTGCGGCGATATCCGAACAGTGATGCTCAATCACAACACCACAGACACCAATGTGATTTTAGGCGACCGCTGTACGGTATTGTATGGCGACGGGGTTATCACCGACCGGCTGGCGGGGGTGGATGTTCGCATTTCGCCGGGTTCTTTTT
>CALWVC010000197.1 GCA_944384865.1 uncultured Clostridia bacterium | reverse complement strand
CGCAGAGGTTATGGAAATCGTATGTCCAAGCTTTGTTAAAATCTGTTTGCACAAATACAGCCCGATTCCGGTGGCACGCTTGTCCGCCCGCCCGTTGTAACCGGTATAGCCCCATTCAAATACACGGGGCAGATCAGAAGATGCAATACCGATACCAGTATCGGAAATGACCAGTGTGCGCGGTGATACAACCTCAATATGAATTTCGCCGACATTGGTATATTTCAACGCGTTAGACAACAGCTGCTCAATGACAAACACCAGCCATTTCTCATCTGTCAACACCTTGCAGCTGATCGGTTCCAAAATCAATTTAATCTTTTTGCGGATAAACAGCGGCGCATATTTGCGCACAGCCTGCTTCACAATATCATCCAGTTCATATTGTCCGATCACATAATCAGTAGAGTCGCCGTCCAGTCGCAGATAAGATAAAACCATTTCCACATATTGCTCGATTTTAAACAACTCGGTCAGCAACTGCTGGTTTAGCTCGCTGTCCTGCTCCTGCAATAATAGCCGCATCGCTGAAATCGGCGTTTTGATCTGATGCGCCCACATGGTATAATACGAAAGCATTTCCTGCTGACGCCGGTCGGCCTTCGCGCCGGCCTGGATGTTGTTCTGCTGCATCTGCTCCAGCAACTCGGTATAATCCTGTTCCAGCAGATTACGCGGCGCAGGAAGCTGTTCAATATTAAACGCGATCTCCTCCCGTAGCCGGTGCAGCAGCCGGTGCCGCCGCACATAGTGGTAAAATCCAATTGCAACGAAAACCACACCCACGCAGATACACAACAGCGCCGCATACAGCACCGTCTGTACCTGCTGCTGATACAACAGAAAAACACCGGCGAAGATCCCGGCAAACAGGCAAAACAGCACACATCCCATCCAGTGTTGCTTGATATAGCATCCAAACATCCGCAGCATATTCATAATAGCCGTAACCCTTTCAGCTTTTATTCAATCAGATAGCCCATGCCCTTTTTGGTGGTGATAAAATGTTGCAGTCCGGCGGCGTCCAGCTTTCTTCGCAGGCGGGTAATATTCACCGTCAAGGTATTTTCATCCACGAAACTGTCCGACTGCCACAGCCGGGTCATCAGTTGCTCACGGCTTACAGTATGGCCCTTATTCTCCAACAGCGTCTGTAAAATTTTATAATCATTTTTGGTCAGTTCGATACGTTGCCCGTTATAAGTCAGCGAAGCGTCCGCCCGGTTTAAAATCGCGCCCCGGTGTTCCAACAGATCCGCCGAGCCACCGAAATCATAGGTGCGGCGCAACGCAGCCTGCACCTTAGCGATTAATACGTTCATGTCAAAAGGCTTCGAGATAAAATCATCGCCGCCCATGTTCATGGCCATCACGATATTCATATTGTCTGATGCGGAAGAAATAAAAATGATCGGCACCTTGGAAACCCTGCGAATCTCCCTACACCAGTGATAGCCGTTATAAAACGGCAGCAACAGATCCATCAATACCAGTTGCGGATTATATGCCGCAAACTCTCCCAAAACATTTTGAAAATCTGAGGCGGATCGGGCCTGATAGCCCCACGCCCCTAACTGTTTACAAACCGCCTGCGCAATCACCGCGTCATCTTCCGCTATAAAAATTTTATACACCGCGCCGCCACCTTTTAACAACAATACAAAGTATTTCAGTTATTGTTCATTATACCTGTTCCAATAAAAATAAGCAACCCCGCAAGTGCAAAGCTGCTTGTTTTCTGCAATATAGATGTATAACCCGGTGTGAATGCTAAAATACTAAAAATATCCTTTTGATAATTCTATGTCTGTCCTATATTTCCAAATTGCCAACTTGTATAGGACAAATCTCTCTTTATTTCAACTGCTGGAGGAACGCTATGAACAACCGCTTTGAAGGCTGGTATTTCAAACAGCAAAATGCATCTCAAACCGTCGCACTGATTCCCGCGCTCCATCAGGAATCGAGCGGGCAGCGCGCTGCATCACTGCAGATTATTACTGATGATGCATCCTATATTGTTCCATTTGCGCAATATCAGCTGGACCGCCGGCAGTATTGTCTCACGCTGGGCGACTGCATATTCACACCCAACGGCTGCCGACTGCACCTTCAGACAGACCGGCTGACTGTCAGCGGTGATCTGCGATATGCCGAGCATGTCCGTCTGCCCTTCGACGTCATGGGGCCATTCCGGTTTATACCGTTTGTGCAATGCCGACACAGCATTTTCAGCATGCGTCACCGGGTAGACGGCATACTGCAAATCAACGATCGGGTATTCCGGTTTGACCGGGCGCCCGGCTATGCAGAGGGCGATCGCGGATACTCTTTTCCAGACTGGTATATATGGACACAGTGCCATATTCCCGGCGGTTCGCTGATGCTGTCGGCCGCCCAGGTCCGCTGTGCTGGTCTGCATTTTTCCGGCTGCACCGGCGCCGTATTATACCGCCACCGGCTCTACCGTTTTGCAACATATTGCGGCGCGCGGATCTTGCACGCAAACGATCACGGCTTAATGCTGCGGCAGGGCCCGTTTACAATAACTGCGCAGTTGCTGCAAAACCGATCGCTTCCGTTGCTTGCACCGCAAAATGGCATCATGCGCCGGGTGATTCACGAGAGCGTTGCCTGCCGGGTACGCTATCGACTGCTGTATAATGGCGACCCGCTGTTTGACGTCTCCAAAAGCCAGGCGGGTTTTGAAGCTGCCGGTTTTGATGATACTGCTTCAGAGGATTCGTCAGAAACGATGTGCTGTTCGGGATCTGTAACCAGATCAATAAAAGACGGTTCCGGATCATCTGCAATTGTGCGTAACCGCTGACCGGTAGGATCAACCTCTCAAATTCCACCAAAG
>CALWVC010000196.1 GCA_944384865.1 uncultured Clostridia bacterium | reverse complement strand
CCGGCGCTGTGGCCGGTGCGTACATATTCCATCTTTCCGGCGCTGCCGCCGGCATATCGCAATCTTTATCTTTTCACCGCAACCGCCGATATGCGGTAATTTCCGTCGCCCGGCGCGTTCTGCCGCTGATTTTTCCGGCGCTGCCGGTATCCCGTCTTTTCACTGTAACCGCCGGCCTGCGGCCGTCCCGTCGCCCGGCGCGTTCTGCGGCCGGTTCTCCCGACCGCTGTCAGGCGGCCGATGTTCGCTCAGTGTTCCGGCTGCCCGCTGTCCTGCTCATCCCGCGCCGCACTTTGCGCCGCCGCATGACCGCTCTGTTCCGCTGCGTCCTGCGCTGCGCTTTGCTCCTGCGCCGGGCTTTCCTCCTGCGCCGGGCTTTCCTCCTGCGCCGGGCTTTCCTCCTGCGCCGCAGCCGCTGTTCCTGCCCGCTGCGGGCCGTTTCCTGCCGCGCCGGGTCGCAGCGCCAGCAGCGCCTGTTTCATCGCCGGATCCATCGCCCGCACCGGCGCCACCAGCAGCCGTCCGTCGGTCAGATCCACCGTCACCACCGTCTCCCCTTCGATGACCTGCCGGATCTGCCCGCGTTCCACCGTCCAGTCAGCGCCCGCGCCCGGCACCCGGATCCGCAGCGTCTGTCCATCCTGTTCAATTGAAAGAATGGTGCCGTCACCCGCGCCGTCATACGCATGCGCAACCGCCCTGCGTTCCCGCTGTATGGGCGTCACAATCACCAGAATCAGTAACACCGCCAAAACCGCCAGCAATACATAATTCGACGGTTCCCCAGGGGTGAAAATGGTGCTGATTATAAACAAAACCAGCAACACCACGCAGATTCCGCCCTGTATCAATATTTTCCCTTTATACGGCCGCAGCCGCCGGGCCTGATAAAATGCATCCCGAATTTCTTGTTTTGTCAGTCTGTATTCAGAAGTTTGCATATCGTCTCCTCTTCCGGGCCGCGGGGCACGCGCCGCTTTCCCTTTTCCGTCCGATCCCGCCGGCGTTTTGTATCCGCAATCTGCGCATACAGCCTTCCTTACCGGCCGTCCCGGCAACCGATACCTTTTTCAAACATCCCAACGCCGCCCAAAATCGTTTAAATCCTGATCAAAACGACCCGTGATGATCCAAAACAACGCCGGGCCGCTCTCAGAACAGCGCGGATTAAAAGTCGAGATTTTTCACATATTGCGCGTTGTCCTCGATAAACTTCCGCCGCGGCTCCACCTCGTCGCCCATCAATACCGAAAACACCCCGTCCGCCTTTTCGGCGTCAGCCATCGTCACCTGCAGCATGGTCCGAAACGCCGGATCCATCGTGGTTTCCCAAAGCTGCTCGGCGTCCATCTCGCCAAGACCTTTATACCGCTGGATGGTGGCCGACCCGCCCATTTCGGCGTTATACCGGTCACGCTCTTCCTCGTCAAAGGCATATTTTTTGTTTTTGCCCTTTCGAACCTCAAACAGCGGCGGCTGCGCCAAATACACATGCCCCTGCTCGATCAGCGCCGGCATATAGCGGAAGAAAAAGGTCAGCAGCAGCGTGCGGATATGCGCGCCGTCCACATCGGCGTCCGCCATGATGATCACCTTGTTATACCGCAGCTTTTCAATGTCGAAGGTATCGCCGATTCCGGTACCCAGCGCAATGACCACCGGCGTCAGCTTGTCGTTTCCATAGACCCTGTCAATGCGGGCCTTTTCCACATTGAGCATCTTGCCCCACAGCGGTAAAATCGCCTGAAAATAGCTGTCACGGCCATCTTTCGCCGAGCCGCCGGCCGAATCGCCCTCGACGATATACAGCTCGGTGCGGCTGGCGTCTTTCGAGATACAGTCGGCCAGCTTGTCCGGCATGCGCACTCTGGACAAGCCCGATTTCGACCGTTCCAGCTCCCTGGCGCGCTGTGATTTTTCCCGGGCAGCCGCCGAAACCATGACCTTGCTGAGAATGGTTTTCGCCACCGCCGGATTGGTTTCGAGAAAATCGTTAAAGCCGTTGGACATCGCGGTATTAACCAGCGTGCCCGCCGCGGTATTTCCAAGCTTCGCCTTGGTCTGGCTCTCAAACTGCGCGTCGGTAAGCTTAACGCTGATTACCGCGATCAGCCCTTCCTGCACGTCTTCCCCTTTAAAGTTGGAGTCATTGTCCTTTAAAAACTTAAATTTGCGGGCATACCCGTTAATCACACGGGTCAGCGCCGTTTTAAACGCCGATTCATGGGTACCGCCGTCCACCGTGTGCATATTGTTGGCAAAGCTGATCATGGTGGTATCATAGCCGGTATTATACAGCAGCGCAATTTCCGCAAAGCTGTCCTCTCCGGCGGCAGATACATAAATCACATTATCATGCAGCCGGTCGGCGCGCTTTTTCTCCAGCAAAAACTCACAATAGCTTTTGATACCGCCTTCATAGTGCAGCTTGTCCTGCCGGCCGGTTCCGGGCAGATCGTCGCCCTGCGCCCGCAGATCGGTCAGCGTGATTCTAAGCCCGGCGTTTAAAAATGCCTGTTCCCGCAGCCGGGTCAGCAAAATATCATAATCAAAGGTGGTGGTCTCGGTAAAAATCTCCTGATCCGGCTTAAACACCACCGTGGTGCCGGTCTGATCGGTGTCGCCGGTCTGCTTTAAATCACAGGCGATCTCTCCCCGTTCAAACCGCTGAAAATAGACGTGACTGCCGTCGCGCACCTCTACCTCCAGAAATTCCGACAGCGCGTTGACCACCGAAGACCCCACGCCATGCAGCCCGCCGGACACTTTATAACCGCCGCCGCCGAATTTACCGCCGGCATGCAATACGGTAAATACCACCGTCACCGCCGGAATCCCCATTTTCTCCTGAATGCCCACCGGGATCCCGCGCCCGTTGTCTCTGACTCTGAT
>CALWVC010000195.1 GCA_944384865.1 uncultured Clostridia bacterium | reverse complement strand
ATCAGCAAAGAGCCGATAGGATCCAGGTGTTTAAACGGGTTCATTGTCAGCCGACCCTGCAACTTGGCAGTCGGATCGCCCAGTTTATATGCGGCGAAGGCGTGCGCGGATTCGTGCACCGGCAGACAGATCAGCAAAATCACGACAACCGACCCCAGGGCAGAAGCCAGCGCCCAGATATTTGCCTGTTGTATGGCGTCTATGATATTCCAAAGCATGGCATCAACTCCTATATGCTATACCATTCATTATATCGATTATCGGCTCAAATTACAAGCTTTATTCTGAGGAATTTTACAATCGCCATTTCACAGGATCTGCGAAGAAAGAATTTGCTGCATTTCAGGAATTAGCGGTTGCTATTATTGAGGGGGTTTGATATAATATAACAATAATAGATTGTTTTGATTTTAATCAGGGAGAACGCATGGGACAGTTAATTGTATTTGAGGGGCTGGACGGCAGCGGAAAATCTACGCAGATGGAACGATTGCAGGGATATTTATCCGAATGCGGCAGATCTTTTCAGCAGATCAAGCTGCCGGATTATGCCGATCCGTCCAGTACGCTGGTTCGGATGTATCTGCACGGCGACTTTGGAAACCGCCCGTCGGATGTCAACGCTTATGCGGCGTCCTCCTTTTATGCGGTGGATCGTTACGCCAGTTACCGGCGTCACTGGCAATCGGCGTATCAGGCAGGGGCGCTGATCCTGGCTGACCGCTATACGACTTCCAACGCCGTGCACCAGGCCAGCAAGCTGGAAGCATCTGAGTGGGACGTTTATCTGGACTGGCTGTATGATTATGAATTCCGGCTGTTGCAGATTCCAAAACCGGATCTGGTACTATATTTTGACATGCTGCCGGTTGTTTCTCAAAAGCTGCTGTCCGGTCGGTATCGTCGGGATGAGACGAAAAAAGATATCCATGAGCGGGACGTGGCATATCTGCAGCGTTGCAGAGAAGCGGCGCTGTATGCCGCCCGGCGGTTGGGGTGGATCGTGATTCGTTGTGATGACGGGATACAGCCCAAACCGATTGATGTGATTTTTGAACAGGTCCTGCAGCATGTACAGGTATTAAACGATAAATAGAGATTGAAAGGGCGGTCAGAATGGTTTATGTGTTTTTAGCCGAAGGCTTTGAAGAGGTGGAAGCGTTGGCTACAGTAGACGTTTTAAGACGTTGCGGTTTGCAGGTACAGACAGTGGGCGTAGGCGGTATGACGGTTACCGGATCTCACGGGATTTCGGTATGCGCGGATATAGAAGATGTGCATGCTTGTAAATGCGATGGCTTAGAGGCAGTGATCCTGCCCGGCGGCATGCCCGGGACGCGACATCTCGAACAATCGGAAATCGTGCAGAGTTTTATAGACTACGCGGCGCGCCATGAGATTTTATTATGCGCCATCTGCGCGGCTCCCTCTATTTTAGGACATCTGGGACTTCTGGCCGGCAGGAAAGCAACCTGCTTTCCCGGATTTGAAGAACAGTTGACCGGTGCGCAGGTGACCGGTGCTTCTGCGGTGCAGGATGGAAAGATCATCACCGGTAAAGGCGCAGGCTGCGTTTTTGAATTTGCGCTGCTAATCGCGCAGGCTTTGCAGGGGGCGCAAAAGGCGGACCAAGTCAGGAAGTCGATGCAATGCATCGGGTAGGAGATATACGGGTCTACAAGACCGCGCTGCGCCAGCAATGCAAACAAAAGCGGCTGGAGATGCCGCCTGAAAAAAAGCGGCAGATCGATCATGATATATACAAGCGGGTACTGAAACTGAACCAATACAGAAACTGCAAAACACTGCTGACCTATGTATCCACGCCGATCGAGGTGGATACAAGGGAACTGATTCATGATGCGCTGCAGCGCGGAAAGCGGGTGGCGGTTCCGCGGTGTGTCCCGGGAACCAGAAATATGGAGTTTTATTATATCCGGTCGCTTCAGGCGTTGAAGCCGGGAGCTTTTTCCGTAGACGAGCCGGATCCGGAAAGCTGTGAACTGGTAACCGATTTTCGCGGCAGTATCTGTATTCTTCCGGGTCTCTGTTTTGATATCAACGGGTATCGGATCGGGTATGGAAAAGGATATTATGATCGGTTTTTATGTGGATATTCCGGTGTGACCGTTGGGATCTGTTATGCCAATTGCATGAAAAATAAGCTGATTACCGGTCGGTTTGACCGGCGGGCCGATATTGTGATTACCGAGCGGTCGGTAATCAGGACGTATATTTAAGAGGGCAGGGAATTATTTCTGCGCCTGGTCGGAAGAGGTCATTTCGGGTATTTTAACGTTTCGGATTGGACGAAAGGATGTATAATATATGGACGATCAGAAAAAAGATTTTAGTTTGGACGATATTATTAATAAATATAAAAGCGATGATTCTCAGGAAGATTCGGTCGGGCAGCCATTGGAGACAGACGTTGCTCCTATGCAAAACCATGCGGATAACGGGACTTCGCCGGAAACCGCCCGATATGCGGATGTGCGCACGGTAGATACGCAGGAACAACCGTTGGACATGGCCGCCGGCGTTTCGTTGTCCAGAGCGGCGGCACAGCGCCGGCGCGGATCGGGAACTGCGTCAGGACGCCGGCCTGATAAACGCAGAAAAAAGCGTGGCGGAAGCCTGAAGACTGTGATCTGGGCGGTGGTTATTATTGTAGTATCCATTGGGATCGCTGCGGCTGTAGTCGTGTCGCTGATCGATATTATGGGCTTTCATTTTGACAGCGGTGCCAGTAATGTGCAGTGGGTAACGATCGAGGAGGGATCTTCTACAGAAGAAATCGCCGATTTGCTGGCGGAAAAAAACATCATTAAATTTCCCTTTGTGTTCCGGGTGTATTCCAAGCTGACCGGTGCGGACGGGACTTATAACTACGGCG
>CALWVC010000194.1 GCA_944384865.1 uncultured Clostridia bacterium | reverse complement strand
CACAGAAATTCGCTCTTTATTTTATTGTAACATATTTTCCTGCAGTTGCAATAGAGTTTTCAAAAAATTCACAATCTTCAGTATACCGCCTCTACTCCTGATTTTGCACCGTGCACAAATGATAATACTTTTCTTTTTTTGCCATTAACTCTTCATGAGAACCGCATTCTGCAATGCGTCCATTCTCAATATACATAATTTTATCGCAGCTTTTGATCGTTGATAATCGATGGGCGATGATAAACGAAGTCCGCCCTTTGAGCATGTTGGCGATCCCTTGCTGCAGTAGGCGTTCAGTTCTGGCGTCAATAGCCGAGGTCGCCTCATCTAAAATCAGGATTGCCGGATCCGATACCATTGTCCGGGCAAAGGCAATTAACTGCTTTTGCCCCTGTGACAGGCTGCCGCCCCGCTCATTCACGACCGTTTCATATCCGTCCGGCATCTGGTCAATAAACACATCGGCGCACACCGTACGACTGGCACGCCGGATTTCGTCATCAGTAGCGTCCAGCTTTCCATATCGGATATTGTCGGCTATGCTTCCTGAAAAGATAAAGCTGTCCTGCAACATGATGCCCATTTGAGAACGCAGCGACTGCAACGTAATATCCTCTATCGGGACGCCGTCGATATAAACCTGGCCCTGTGTAATATTATAAAACCGGCTGATCAGATTCACAATGGTGGATTTTCCAGAACCGGTAGGGCCGACCAACGCCACCGACTCCCCTTTTTGAACCGAAAAGCTCACGTCATTAAGCACCCGCACACCCTTTTCATATTCAAAACAAACGTGATCAAACCGTACCGTTCCCTGCATATTTGGAAGCGGCTTGGCATGCGGCGCATCACAGATTTCCACCGGTTCATCAATCGTTTGAAAAATACGTTCCAGATAGGATATAGTGGTCAGAAAATTATTATAAATATTTGCCAGAGCTGTAATCGGTTCCCAAAAACGGGAAGCATATGTAGTCATCCCAATCAAAACGCCGATTTCCACAGAACCGGAAAACCAAATCACACCCGCTACATACACCAGACTTAATACCCATTGCCGGATATTGTCGGTCAGCGGGCCGACCAAATTGACCAAATACGCCCGTTTAAACCAGGTGGACTGATATTCCCGGTTCAAACGCATATAAATATCAAAATTCTCTTTCTGCCGGTTAAAAATCTGTGTAACTTTCGTGCCTTCGATGCTTTCGCAGGTATACGCCGTTAAATTGGAATTCTTGTTATTGAATAAAAAATTGGCTTTGCGTTGTGCACGCTTAATGAGGAAAATCACGCCTAACAGCACCGGTAATCCGGATAAAATCACCAACGCCAGTCTGGCGTCCATCATAAACATAAACAACGCGATAAAAATGATATTCAACAGCTCAATGATCGTGTTGACCAGTCCATTGGACAGCGTATCCGACACGCTGTTTACATATTGCACCACCCGCACCAGGATTTTACCGTGCGGCCGGCTGTCATAATAGGCAAACGGCAGTCGCTGCAAATGGGAAAACACGTCGCGGCGAATATCAAAAATCATCGCCTGACCAACCTTTGCCATAATCATCCCCCGGATCGCGCCAAAAATGGTGCTGATCAGAACTGTTCCCAACATCATACAGGCCAGGATCACCAATTGTCCAATATCCTTATTCGGAATCGCACCGTCAATGGCACGCTGTAACAACGTCGGCGCCATCAGCGCAATCACCGCCGCCAATATAGACAATGCCAGCGCCAGCAGCATTTTTTTGGTATATGGTTTTACATAGACCAGCGCGCGTCCAAGCTTGCGAAAATCAAATTGTTCTTCAAGGGTTTCGTCGATATCATATTTATTTCGCGCCATTAATCCACACCTCCCTCAAAAGCGGGCAACCCCTCTACATCCTGAATCTCACAAATCTCACGATAATATGCGTTTGTTCGCGCCAGCGTATCATGTGTCCCGATCGCAATACTGCCATGTTGTAAAATAATAATTTGATCGGCGTCTTTTACAGAGGAAATCCGCTGTGCGATAATCACCTTGGTGCAATCAAACGGAAGCTGATGCAGATTCCGACGAATCTTGCTTTCGGTTTCCATATCCACGGCCGAGGTGGTATCGTCCAGCACCAAAACCGGCGCCTGTGCAGCAATGGCACGAGCCAGCGCAATCCGCTGTTTCTGCCCGCCGGACAAACCGACGCCCCGTTCACCGATAATCGTATCATATCCCTCGGGCATTTCCGAAATAAATCCGTCGGCACAGGCCAGGCGCGCGCAATCACGCACCCGCTGTTCTGGCATCTTTGGATCAGCAAACGCGATATTTCCGTCAATTGTATCAGAAAACAAAAATACATCCTGCGTTGCAACTGCAATCGACTTACGAATATCAGCCAGTGTGCGCCGGCGAAGATCCACACCATCTAATAAGATGCTGCCGCTGTCCACATCATAAAATCGGGACATCAGATTCACAATCGTTGTCTTGCCGCATCCGGTAGGGCCCATAATCGCCACCGTCTGTCCCGGATGCACTGTAAAAGAGACGTCCTGCAAAACCAACTGGTCTCCGAAAGAAAAATGTACATGAGAAAATACAATCTCTCCCGCAAGCCGGCCGTTTGCCGCAACCGCGTCATGCCGGTCGGCAATCATAGGTTTAGCGTAGTAAATTTCAATAATTTTATCTGTCGCCGCAAAAAAACGCTGCAAATCATTGATCAGATAGCTGAAATTTTTCATCGGCTGAGACAATGCCCAGGTCAGGCCGGTAAACATGCTCAGATCCCCGATGGTGATCTCACTGTTGATAATCAAAATGCCGCCAACCAGCAGCGCAATAAACGTCAGCATCTGCCCCAGACAATCAATAATCGGAACAACCTTTTGCCAGGCAAACGATGCGCGAACGCTCGCCTCCTGAT
>CALWVC010000193.1 GCA_944384865.1 uncultured Clostridia bacterium | reverse complement strand
GTAAAGTATTCGACTTCTTTTGTATTTTATAATATAATCTCAGTAGAAATTGCAGTAAATTTAGAAAAAGGAGAAGTTCGTTTTGTTTGAAAAACATTTCAACAGAGAATATGAAATGTATGATTTCCCCTATTTTGTTCCCCAGCAGGAACGGGAATATAATCTTGAATTTGCTGCAAGGATGGTTCAAGAAAGATGGATTTACTATCGTTGGAGAGAAAAAATAGAGCGCGATGGCTGGAAGCGTAACCAAGAGGTTGCTGAAAAAATTATTGCTCATGGTGGACTCATACTTGAAATATGTGCAGGACCGGGCGGCGGCTTTTCGCCAGCGATATTTATGAAGAATTATAATGCTCATTTAATGATCAGTGATTTATGTCCCACAGTAGTAAAAGAGTGGTATAAGCTTTTTCATTCTATGGACAGCGCCCCCCAATGTGGAATATGCAGCGCTAGACGTTTGTGATATGCCTTTTTATAACAATTGTTTGGATGTGATTTCCGGAAGCGCTGCTATTATCAATATAGAAGGAGATCGCGATAAAGCTTTAAAGGAAATCTACCGTGTTTTGAAACCCGGTGGATCATTTGTATTTGACTATATCTTTGTGACGGAAAAAACTATAATAAAATTCCACAAGAAGCGCGGGAGATTATAAAGGGGAGATATCCCACGGATTTTGGGATAGTTTGGGAATTTTTGATCATTTAGGATTTTCAAAAAGCGAGACGATGCAAACGGGCGAATGGTCAAATAAAGATGATGAGAGTAGTTTGGACAGTCTTTGTCGAGAGTTAAATACGGATTTGACATTTTCTTGCTTTATAAAATATTGTACCAAATAAAAAATATAAAACGATATCTATATATTTTTTAAACAGGCCCCTTTTTCGCTATTTCTTGACACGTCGGAACAAAGCGAACTTTGCTCCGACTTTTTGCGATTTTCCGTTTTTTATGGCCGTTCATTCTGCCGGTTCATCTGCGGCGGCAATTCCGGTTGATGTTCCACAAATGGGCGATCAGAAACAGATCTGGCGACCTCGTCGTCTCTTTTTCTGTACATATGACACAGTACCGCATATAATCCCAGCAACACCGCGCACACCGCGCTGATCAACAGCCCGATATGCAGCCCCGGCGTTTCAAACGTAAACCGGATTTCATGGGTGCCGGCATCCACCAGCACCGACACAAACCCTGCGTTTGTCCGGATGATCTGTGCGGGCCGGCCGTCTACCGTCGCCGACCAGCCGGTATGATACGGCACGCTGAAAAACGCCAGTCCGCCGTCTGAAGAACAGGTGGCTTCAAAGCCGGTGCGATCTCTTGAAAAATCGGTTACCGCCGTTTCGCGCAGCGCCTGTGCATCTTTTTGCAGTTCCTGCGCCTTAGACAGATAGACATCCTGCAAATCCCGCTGATAAACCGGCAGTCGCTCTTTGTATTTCTCAAAATCTTCATCTGACAGCATTGCGGCCTTTAGCAGCGCCACATCCCGATGCCCGGCAAATTCCTGTTCAACCGTAGACTGGCTGACAATGGTATCATAGACAAATCCCAGGCCGATATAATTGGTGTTTTCATAAATATCAAAGTTCCCATCGGTGCGGATATAGCGGAACCCGTAAATTTCCGGGTCACCCTGGGCGTTTATAAAGCTGTTTTCGTAATTTTCCACCTTGTTATCCGCCGTATAATCCGCCACATATTTTACCCCCAGCAGCGTCCGCGTCGTATAAAAATCCGTGGGCGGTTCGCTGGAAACGCTGCGCTCAACGCCGATAAATTCATAATAATCCACGATCGAAGCGGGCACCAACGAGTGAAACGCCAACAGCCCCGGAACATTCCAGAACATCGTCGCATTGTCTTCATAATGATACACTTCGGTTCGATAATTCGCGGGCTGTTCAAAGGTTGGCTGGTTTTGCAGCATTCCGCTGTTGAAATAGTCGTCAGAATAAAAGCCGATTCCTTTGCTCGCGTAGGTCATATAACAGCCTGTCAGCACCACGCAGGCCAGCGTCCCCGCCAGACACTGTTTAATAAACGCGGGACCCCGGCGCCTGACCGCCCGCAGAATACAGCGCAGCAAGATCAACGATCCCACCGCGATTACACTGCTGGCAGCAAAGCGGATCGGGTTCCAAAACTGCTCCTGTTCATCACCCCGGACAAACAGGCCCAATTGCCAGCTCTTTTGGTCATCCTGCGTGACCTGTTGCGGCAGCAGGCCCAGACACAATACCATTACAACGGTAATCAGCGCCGTATACCGCCAGCCGCGCCGCCAGTCCATTTCATGCCGCCGGTCGATGGCAATCGCCGTACACAGGCTCATCATCAGTACCGGCATAAAAAACCACCGGGCATAATAAGCCTCATTCAGCAGCATAAACAGATTATTCAATCCCGGAATCAGCGCCGCAGCCACACAAAGCAAAAGCAGCCTGCGCAGCCAGTCGCCCCTGCGGCTGCATAAATAAGCGATCACGCCGGTTGTGGAAAACAGCGGCAGATAAGCCGACAGTGACGCCCAGTGCGCTTCCGACTGCGGCACATACAACAACGCAGACGGCATTTCCGCCGGTAAAAACGGCGATACCGCAATATTGGCATACAGTCTGCTGTTGCCGTAAAGCAACAGATCCCAACCCTGCAAAAATGTGGTTGCCCGGCCGTTTTGCAAAACCTCCAGAATCGCCGGCAAAAACAGGATACAGGCAATTCCCACGCCGGTCAGCGACTCAAACGCCACCGAGCAGATTTTCGAAAAGGTCACCCGCCAATCACCAGAAAAACAGCGCAGCAGAAAATATGGAATCAAAAATACCGCCATTGCAATAAAGAAAAAATAATTGGATATAGCGCACAGCGCCACCGCCAACGCAAAATAACCCCGCCGGTTTTGCTGCATCAGTTTTTCCAGACCGATCA
>CALWVC010000192.1 GCA_944384865.1 uncultured Clostridia bacterium | reverse complement strand
TATCAGGCGCGGCTGGTGGATGGGATTCGTCAGGCGGCGCAGAACATATCAGCGCGGGTGATAGACCCGGGCTATAAATCAACTGAGCGTATCAACGATAAATCTGGATCAAACGAGGTTGCCGTTTCATTATATATCCGCAGAATCCGCAGACGCAGGGGGTTCACAGGCAATAGAAGTCCGTGAATTGTTTTGGCGCGGTGTCAACCGACGTCGAAAAGGAACCTGGCAGGAGCTGTTATACTGCATATCACAAGGCTTCGGCGGTTTATAGTGCTACCGTCGGAGATTTGTTGGTTGAACCGACGAAGAATCAGGGAGAAAATTGCATAACCCCTCGATTATGCAGATTTATACAATGCATTGTGGATTTCTTTGTGGAAAATGTGAAAAAACCGTCTGCCGCGCAGACGATATATTTAAATAAGCGAAAAACACGCCGGAGGTTGCCCGGCGTGTTTTTTATAAAGCAAAACCGGCTTGAGCAGGTTTTTTGCATTTCCGAGATTATGCCGCCGCACCGAAGGTTGCCCGGTGTGGCGGTATGTCCCGGGCGCAGATTAACGAAAGGAAAGGTCATGATTGATGAGAACGATAGAATTTACATGTACACAAAGCGGCATCGCACCGTTTTCTCCGCAGTATGCAGGCGTGCAGGGAGAGGATTGCTCCACGCAGGCGGTTTTTACCATTGACAGTGCGGTGGATATCGAACCGGAGCAGGGACACAGCGTTGTCGCGCGGGTAGACTGTACTGACGGCGCGGGCGCATTTTATGCGTCGGAGCATCTGGAGATTGACAGCAACCGCAACGCCACCTTTGTGATTCCGCATGATATCACACGGGCAGGCGGCATGTGCAGGGTGAACCTGGTGCTTTCTGAGCTGGATGCAGACAATGTGGAACAGCGGATTATTTATTCTGGAACGGCGACGTTGTATTTCGAAAATTCAGCCCAGGGAACGCCGCCCCGCAACCAGTATAAGCGGGAGCTGTCCGGGCTGATGGGAGCAGCGGCGGCTGCGGCGGAAAGTGCGCAGGACAGCGCAAACAAGCTATCTCAGCACAACAACGATTCGGAAGCACACCAGCCGCTAAAGGATTATTCGGATGGGAATTTGATTGCGCATAATACGAACAGCGAAGCCCACGCGGATATCCGCGCAGAGATCGAGGACATGCATGCGGTGAACCGGATCAGGCTGGATGCGCCGTTATCGGTGGGCGTTTCCGGCCATTATGTGCGGGTGCTGCACCGGCCGCCTGCGGGTCAGGAACTCGAGACCATTCGGTTTGGCTTGAACGGCCCGATTCCTGAGGGGGCCAAAAAATTGGTAGTTTGGATGAAGGCGGATCGGCCGTTAGCGGCGGGTGTGGTTGCGTTGTGGCTCAGAACAACGCCGGACGCCAACGGCGGTACTACGGCTCAATACCCGTTAGAGGTGGGCGCCGAATGGGCTAAATTAGAAATTGATCTGACAGCATTGGAGAGTAAGACCGGCTATCAGTCGATGATGTTCGTTATCGATAGCGCAAACAGCGCAACGGCTGATACAAGCATTTATTTTGATCAGATCAGTTATATCATGGAAGACGGCAGCACCCAGATGCTCTATTCCTTTGACGATCTGACGCCGACAAACTATGCGCCGCCGCAATATGCATACGGCGCCGACGGCTGCAACTTTTACGGTGTACAGGCGATCGGCTGCGTCAATGTCGGGACGATCGATCAAAGCGCCGGATGGATGTGGCACGGAGAGATTGAGGTGATGGACAAAGAAGACCCCGCGCCGGATACCGGCAAATATCTGACTGTCAAAGCGAGTTATTATTGCGGGGACAATTCAAGTCTTGTAACGGCAGAAAAAACGTTTTTATCTACCGATTGTGATTTTGGATTACAGTATATCAATCTGTCACACGATCCGGACGCCGAAGAGCTGGCGAGCGTGACGAGTACGCGCGACCCGGCGGGCTGGACGTCGATTGCGGTAATTCAGATTTTAAACGACATGTGGCAATTACCCAGCGTTATTTGGCTGGACGATGTGCTGTATCACGACCAGAGCGAAACAGCCCACGCGGATATCCGAAAAGAGCTTGAAGCGGTCGGGGACGATATCAGCGCGCAGATCGCGACGCACAACAGCAGTAATGAAAATGTGCATCCATACATTCTGCAAAGCATCCCGGCGCAGATCAGCGGGCATAACGCGTCTGCTGCTGCGCATGCGGATATTCGGGAAGAGCTTGCGGCCGTCGGTGATGATCTCGGCGCACAGATGGAAGCGCATAACGCGTCTGCTGCTGCGCATGCGGATATTCGAGAGGAGATTGTGCAGGCAGCCCAGCGATACACCGTCAGCGGCACAAACACATTAAAGCTCACAGACACAGTCGATACACAGCAGGGGTTTGCAATCAGGCTGGAAAGCAAAAATCTGGCGCCTTATCCGTATTTGGCAGCCTCCGACACCAAAAATGGTCTTACATTTACAGAGAACAACGGCGTTATTACCATTAACGGAACAGCAACAGAACAGACGGCGTTCTGGCTGAACACAGGCGGCGGCGCACCTGATATCTATACCAAACCGGACACGTATACGCTGTCCGGCTGTCCCGACGGCGGCGGACAAAGCACGTATTTTATCCAGTGGGTTACGCAGGACGGAGACTCTGGGCAGGTGTGGATGAATCTGGTGGATTACGGCAGCGGTGCAACCGGCACGTTACGCTTTGCGGGCTTTTCAAAGCTTGCGATTGTCATCAGGGCCGGAACGGTCTGCAATAATCTGGTATTTAAGCCGCAATTGGAGCGCGGCACGGTCAGGAGCGCATATGTCCAGCCCTTTTCAAGTTTTCCGGAAGCGACGATCACAATGACGGACAAAGATGGCAATTCCAAGACGC
Source organism: uncultured Clostridia bacterium (assembly GCA_944384865.1). GTDB lineage: Bacteria > Bacillota > Clostridia > Oscillospirales > Acutalibacteraceae > RUG14109. The sequence continues at coordinate 45 of CALWVC010000192.1, read as the reverse complement.
TGACGCCTGCCGCAGACGGAAGTGTGACAGTGGAATTCCCGTATG
>CALWVC010000191.1 GCA_944384865.1 uncultured Clostridia bacterium | reverse complement strand
TCCGGCTGCGGCGAGTCCAGCAACAGTGGCAGCGCAAGCGGTTCTGCCAACACACAGGCAGCCGGCGGTGCTTCCGGCGCGATCAGCGTTGTTACCCGTGAAGACGGTTCAGGCACACGCAGCGCGTTCATCGAGCTGTTTGGCGTCGAAGCCGAAAACGAAGCTGGCGAGAAGGTTGACAACACCATCCAGACTGCTGAAGTTACCAACAGCACCTCGGTCATGATGACCACGGTTGCCGGCAACACTGCAGCGATCGGTTATGTTTCGCTGGGTTCTCTGGATGAGAAAAGCGTAAGCGCCGTAAAGATTGACGGTGTTGAGCCTTCGGCTGACAATGTAAAAAATGATACTTATAAAATCAAACGTCCGTTCAACATTGCAACAAAAGATGGCCTGAGCGACGTAGCTGCCGACTTCATCAAGTTCATTATGAGCGAGCAGGGTCAGGCAGTTGTTGAAGAAAACGGTTATATCAGCCAGGGCAACGAAGGCGCTTACACTGCTTCCGGTATGAGCGGCAAAATCACGATTGCCGGTTCTTCTTCCGTCACCCCGGTTATGGAAAAACTGTCTGAGGCTTACAGAGCGCTGAACAGCGGTGTAACCATCGAAGTACAACAGAGTGACTCCACTACCGGTATGACCTCGGCGATTGACGGCACCTGCGACATCGGCATGGCTTCTAGAGACCTGAAAGACAGCGAGCTTTCCGCCGGCCTGAAAAACACGGTTATTGCGCTGGATGGTATCGCGGTTATCGTGAACAAAGACAGCAGCATCACCGATCTGACCAGCGAACAGGTTAAAGACATCTACACCGGCGTCATCACCGATTGGTCTGAAGTCGCTTAATTCCACTCTCTTATATAAACCAATAGGCGAAGGGGCAAAGGGGATTGATTTCACCGTTTGCCCCTTCGCCGCAAACCGTAAGTTTTTCAAACGATGTGTGAAAGGAACCGCGCAAGCATGAAAAATAATATTAAGGAAGTCTCGGTCAAAATCTTATTTCTGATCGCAGCCTGCACCTCCATCGCGGCAGTCGTGCTGATCTGCCTGTTTCTGTTCGCCAACGGCATTCCGGCTATCGGTGAGATCGGTATATTCGACTTTTTGCTGGGAACGACCTGGAAACCGCTGAACAATGAATTCGGCATCTTTCCGATGATTTTGGGCAGCATTTATGTAACCGCGGGCGCTATCATTATCGGCGTTCCGATCGGCATTTTATGCGCAATATACATGGCGCGCTTCTGCCCAAAAAAGCTTTATAACATATTACATCCGGCTGTAGAACTGCTGGCAGGCATCCCGTCCATTGTTTACGGGTTTTTCGGGCTGGTTGTCATTGTCCCAATCATACAGGATCTGTTCAACCTCAGCAGCGGCAAAAATATGCTGACTGCCTCGATCCTTCTGGGCATTATGATTCTGCCGACGATTATCAGCGTTTGCGAGTCTTCTATCCGCGCTGTGCCCGACAGCTATTATGAAGGCTCTCTGGCATTGGGCGCCACCCATGAACGCAGCGTGTTTTTTACGGTGGTTCCTGCTGCCAAATCCGGTATTTTAGCCGGCATTATTCTGGGCGTTGGCCGGGCCATCGGCGAAACCATGGCAGTGATCATGATTGCCGGAAACCAGCCGATTATTCCCAAAAACCTGCTTTCCGGCGTGCGTACCCTGACCGCGAATATCGTATTGGAAATGGGATATGCCGCTGATCTGCACCGGGAAGCGCTGATCGCCACGGGCGTTGTATTGTTTGTCTTCATCCTGTTAATCAACCTGCTGTTTTCTGCTTTAAAAAGGAGGAGCAAATAATGGACGCTATCAATAAATTATCTTTCAAAGATAAACTTCGTTCCTATAAAAAGCATCCCGGATCCCTGATCCTTTTAATCCTGGTGATTCTCTCTGCGGTTATTACAGCAGGCGTCGTTGTGGTGTTGGTAGGATACATTCTGATTATGGGGATTCCCAATCTCTCTTTGGATCTGTTCGCGTGGGAATATAATACCGACAACGTCTCCATGATGCCCGCGATCATCAATACGATCCTGATGACCTTCTATTCTCTGCTGATGGCAGTGCCGATTGGCGTCGGCGCGGCAATTTATCTGGTGGAATACGCCAAGCGCGGCAACAAACTGGTTTCGGTCGTGCGGATCACCGCTGAAACGTTGTCGGGCATTCCGTCGATTGTATACGGACTGTTCGGCTATTTAATGTTCGCCGTGGCCTGTGGGCTGGGTTATTCACTGTTGGGCGGTGCGCTGACGCTGGCGATTATGATCCTGCCGTTGATTATGCGCACCACGGAGGAAGCGCTGAAAGCAGTGCCTGATGCTTATCGGGAAGGCAGCTTCGGCCTGGGCGCCGGTCACCTGCGCACCATTTTCAAAGTCGTATTGCCTTCTGCTGTGCCCGGTATTCTTGCCGGCGTTATTCTGGCAATCGGGAGAATCGTCGGCGAGACGGCGGCGCTTCTGTATTCTGCCGGTACCATTGCACAGGTTGCCGTCAACCCGCTGGATTCCGGCCGCACACTGGCAGTGCATATGTACGCGCTGCTGTCGGAAGGGCTGTATACCGATCAGGCATATGCCACAGCGGTGGTGCTGCTGGTAATGGTCATCGGCATCAACGCGCTTTCAGGCGTCATCGCCAGAAAACTGGCCGCAAAATAGCGTCTCAACATCGTTCAACAGAAAGGAATTCGTTTTATGGATAAATTTTCGATTCACAATCTGGATCTGTATTACGGCGATTTCAAAGCGCTGAAATCAGTCAATCTGGATATTCCCGCCAACAAGGTTACCGCCTTTATCGGCCCGTCCGGGTGCGGTAAATCTACCCTGCTGAAATCCCTGAACCGGATGAACGATTTGGTAGAGGGCTGTAAAATCACCGGCGACGTGCGTTTGGACGGGCAGGATATCTACAAAGGCATGGACGTCAACCTGCTGCGCAAACGGGTAGGCATGGTGTTTCAAAAGCCCAACCCCTTTCCGATGAGCATTTACGATAATATCGCCTACGGCCCCCGTACTCACGGCGTCCATTCCAAGGTCA
>CALWVC010000190.1 GCA_944384865.1 uncultured Clostridia bacterium | reverse complement strand
GCGGCATTATACGCAAAACTCTCCGGAAAAGCTCCGATGGATCGAAAAAGAAATTCGTTCTGAATATGAAAACGCCGTGGCACATCCCGAATACCGCGCCTTTTTAAAAGCAAAATTTGATTTTTTATCTGCATAATATCAAACGCCCGACTAAACAGTCGGGCGTTTGATATTATATTGATGTAAAAGTAATTGAGCAAAAACAAACCAAGCCGAACAGATTATTACAAACTTTTTCCACCGTCGACAAAAATAGTTTGTCCTGTGATATACCGACCTGCGTCGGAACACAGTAACCGGACGACCGGCGCGCAATCCTGCTTTTCACCGTAAAAGCCCACCGGTATTAAACGCAGCACTTGTCGGGCATAATCCGCATCTGCCAGCGCATCTTTATTTCGATCGGTGCTGATGACCCCCGGCGCCACGTTGTTTACGGTAACGCCATCCTGCGCTAACTGCAGCGCAAGGGATTTTGCCATATTGGTCTGCGCGGCCTTCGAAGCCGAATATACCAGCATATCCGGGTGCGGCTTTGCCTCCTGCACGCTGCCGATGGTCACGATCCGGCCCCAATGCTGCCGCCGCATATACGGCGCCGCCTGCTGAATCAACAGCAGTGAAGCCAGCAGATTACAGTTGATCTGCCTGTAAAATTCCTCTTTCGTGATCTGTTCCCATGGCTTGCTGTACTGCACAGAAGCATTTAACACCAAAATATCCAGATCACCCATCTGATCTGCAAGCGCCTGTGCGCCTTCGGGATCACACAGATCCGCCTGCGCCAGCGTACATACCACACCCTGCTGCTCGATCTGCCGCTGCATCTGCCGCGCGCTTTCCGCATCGCGCACATAATGCAAAACAATATCAGCGCCGCCCCTCGCCAGTTCCAGCGCAATCGCACTGCCGATTCCGCGGGACGCGCCGGTCACCAGCGCCCGTTTGCCCTGTAATTCTCCGTGCATATTCTATCCTCCGCTTATAACGCCGTTTGGGTGTCGTTCGGATCGCCGTTACGCGCCAGCTCATATTCCGCCGACCAATCCAAATCGCGATATTTCTCACCGCGCGGATCGGTCTGAATCCAGTTGGTCAGCATATCCAGCATTTCTTCGGTCCAGGTATTGCGATCAATCTGCGCCGTGGTAAACCGATTTTGCGCAATCATCTCAAAGCCGAAATCGTCCTTAACATGGGTTTTGGCCGCGCCGTCCACCACTTCGGCCACCAGATGACTGGGGATAAACAACACACCGCCGCCCGCGCCAAATACAATATCTCCAGGCAGACAAACCGCGTTTCCGATCCGGGTGATAGAATTGAAACCGGTCATCACAAATTCCCGGATCGGCGTCGGGTCGATCCCCCGATAATACACCTGCACGCCTGCGACCTGTTTCATCTGTTCGGTATCACGAATACCGCCCCAGATCACGCCGCCGCCGGTTTTGGTTTTGGTCTTGATCGCCGTGGTCAGGTTGCCGCCCAGAAAAGTTCCTTTATAAATTTTATCATACATATCGGCCACGACCACATCGCCCTCGATCAGGCTGTCAATCACCCACTGATTATAATTGCCGTGCCGTCCTTCCCGTTGGCCCAGCGCAAACATTGTTTCATGTAAATCCGGCCTAGTCGGGCAGAATGTACATGTTACCGCCCGACCGATCAGTTTTCTGCCGTCGTCGTGCAGCGCATGCAGCCGCCCTTCAAACTGACTTTCATAGCCCTTGACATAGATCGGCTTCCAGACTTCTTCCAGTGTCATTTTATGAAGTTGTTTCAGATATTTATCCGGCACATACGGCCGACCGTCCGGCAGACGCTCCCCTTTCCATTGCGGCGTCAGCGCGATAATTTCATCTCGATCATTAAAATGCACGTTGAAACATCCCTTTCGAAACTTTAAAAACACCTGAATCAAAACCGAAAATCGAATTCTTCAAATCCCTTTTTGCTCAGGTGAATCGTTCTGGTGATTTTCCGGCCCTGATGCAGAACGCTGATCTCATATTCCCCGTAAAAAGCCTTAAAATAAACATGATCCTCTTTCGTGTCCAGATCCAGATTGGTCTGCCACTCTTTTTTAATCAGATCCCGGATCACGTCATACGACGGCTTTTTACTGAAATCATTGCGGATCAGTCCGCTTTTATATTGATCTTCCGCCCAGCCGTCCGAGACCGCCGCGCATTGGTCTCCTAAATTCCAATAAATGATAGATTCCATGTTTTGAGCGCTGAACCAGATCCGATACAGATTTCTAAACAACTGTGCCTGCAAATCATCGTCATACCCCGGCAGCGTGATTTCTGAAACCGACATTGGCAGTTGCAGCGTAGAATAAGCATCCATCACACGGAACAGATGCCGGGGATTAAAATAATCGTCGGCGGCCTGTTCCAGATTTTCGGGCTGATTGAAAATATGATATTGAAAACCTAAAATATCGACACGCGCGCCACTGCACAGCAAATCTTTACACAATAAATAATAATGCGAAGACACACCCTTAAATTCGTTGAAGCTCCACGGGCCGGAGGCCTCGTTCAACACCAACCGGCTCTTTTTGAAATAATGCGCCGTCCTTTCAAACGCATAATACGGAAAAGAATAATCCACAGCCAATGCGTTTCTATAGCCGTCTGAGAGCCGTTTTTCCCGCACATAATTTGGAACTGCACAAACTTCATTAATACAATCAAATGTTTTAATCACGCCGTCATATCGATCGGCAATCGCCTGCAAGCGCCGAAGCCAATATAGTTTCATATCATCAAAGTCGCCCGGCAGCCAGTCAGGCGTTGTCACATGCCAGAACAGCGGATGTCCTTTCGCCTCGATATGATGTTTTTCACAGAACGCCAATGCCTGCTCCGGCGGGATACGCCGATCGATAAACCGGCTGTTCCGGTCAAAGCGCATATTGCCGTCTTCCGGCTCAAACGCATCCCAATACAGCGGAATCGTCGCCATATTGAATAAATCGGCAAACGCTTCCTCATATTTCGCGTTGTCTTCGTCTTTAGCAAAACAGCCCAGCTTAAAGATGTTGCACCCAAATTTAAAATCATGTGTTTTTTGCCGAATCGTCAC
>CALWVC010000189.1 GCA_944384865.1 uncultured Clostridia bacterium | reverse complement strand
CTAAAATCAACCGGTCTTGCGGCATCAACAGATGATATTGCGCCGCCAACCCCTTGACAATCTCCAGATATTCATCTCTGCCCGGCTTCATAAAACTGACCGTCAGCCCAAACCGCTCCGACAGCGAGATCAACTCCTGAATCGTATCATTTTCATGCAGCTCACTACCCTGACGGTCTGCAAAATTTTCTTTAATCATATGCCGCCGGTTGCTGGTAGCATAAATCACGATATTTGAAGTGCGCGCCGAGACCGACCCTTCTAAAATCGCTTTGAGCGCACTAAAATCATCGTCGTTTTCAGAAAAAGACAAATCGTCGATAAATAAAATAAACTTTAACGGATTCTGGCTGAGCGCATCAATGACACTGGGAATATCCCGCAACTGTTTTTTCGCAATTTGGATCAGCCGCAGACCATCCTCTTTATACCGGTTGACCACCGCTTTAACTGTAGAGGATTTTCCAGTTCCCGCATCGCCATACAATAAAATATTCTGCGCCGGTTTGTTATGCAGCAGCGCCAGCGTATTATCAACCACGATTTTGCGCTGCGGCTCATACCCGATCAACTGCGATAATTGAATCGTGTCCGGATGCTGTACCGGCGTCACCGCACTCTTCCGGATCATAAACATATGATGTTTTGCAAAAATGCCATAACCATAATGCGATACCTGCTCTACCCGCTTTTGATACGCCGCCGCGAAATTTACAGAACTGTTGCGCCATATCGGTAAAAAGCCGTCATAGCCGATCAGCTGCCGTACCTGCGCGCCAGTAACCGAAGAAAGCGCTTGCAGCGTCTGCAATTCATATTGCAGACAGGCGCTCAATTCCGGTGAAACCGGGCGGTTTTGAGATTTTTTAAGCATATAAATATTCTCATCTTCTAAAGCCAGATTCAGCAGATACAACGAAAAATCATCCGTCTTCGCATATAGCGCCGCCACAAAATCTGCATAATTCCGAAGCTGTTCCGATAAATCCTGCGACTGCTGTACCAGTCGGGCCAACAACGCCAGCGCCGGATCTTTCAAAAGACTGCGAAAAATCACAAAAGCATCCAACTGCAAAAACAACTGTTGCAAATCCACGCCGTCAAACATCCTTTCCACACAACAGCTCTATGTGATTCGCATCATATAGAGCCGCTGGACAAACATCATGCGTCTTTTCCGTCCTGATCCGGTTTCTGATCTAAAATCTGTTCTACAAGATATTTCGGCCGAGCCTTAACCTCCATATAAATTTTCCCGATATATTCGCCGACCACGCCAATCGACAGCAGCGTCAGGCCGCCCAGCGCCCACAACGACACCAAAATGCTCGACCATCCGGGCACCGCACCGAGAAAAAAGGAAACCAGCACATATAGCAGCATTACCAGACTGATCGCAAACACCAGAAAACCAAGAAACGTGATCATCCGAATTGGTTTGACGCTGAAAGAAGTAATACCGTCCACCGCAAAAGAAAGCATTTTCTTAAGCGGATATTTGCTTTCACCGGCAAACCGCTCGCGCCGCTCATAATAGACCACATCTGACCGGTAGCCGATCATGGGCACCAACCCACGCAAAAACAGATTGACCTCCTTAAATTGCGCGAGTCCCTGCAGCGCACGGCGGCTCATCAGCCGGTAATCGGCATGATTGAAAACCGTCTGCGCACCGAAAAAATTCATCAGCCGATAAAACGCCTCAGCGGTAAATCGTTTAAAAAACGAATCGGTCCGGCGGCTGTTGCGCACACCGTATACAATATCGCAGCCCTCCAGATATTTATCCACCATTTCATCCACCGCATCGATATCGTCCTGCAGATCCGCATCCATGGAAATCGCCAGATCCGCCCGCTCCTTGGCATACATCAATCCGGCAAACAGTGCGTTCTGATGCCCCTTATTCCGACTAAGGTTTAAACCCGCATATAACCCGTCCTGCTCATGCAGCCCGGCGATCAGCTCCCATGTCCGGTCTTTGGAACCGTCGTTGACAAATAAAATCCGGCTTTGTTTGCCGATTTTCCCGCTGCTGATCAGACTGCGCAGTTTCTCCCCCAGCCGTTTGGCAGTCTCCGGTAAGACTTCTTCTTCATTATAACACGGCACCACGACATACAACGTCTTTCTCGACATACTTGGACCCCTCCGAAAAAATAATCACATCAAATTCCAAAATTCAAACAGTCTACCAAACCAATACAAGCCCGCCTTCGCATCCTCGCCCGAATAATAGCAGGCATACGCCCAAATCTGCGCGCCGTTTACCAGAAGGGCGAACAACACCGATACCACAAAAAACGCGTAAACTGCCCGTTTCATCTGCTGCCCGGCGGAATAAATATACAGCGCAAACGCAATCGCCAGCGCACCAAACAGTATCTCCCACGAAAAGTCAACGCAATAACGCACGCCATATCCGCTTTCCCAGATAGACAAAATAATCACCAACGGCATCAGCACACAGGACACCAGGATCAGCAGCGCAGCGGTCTTGTTTTTGCCGGACGCTTTATAACCCTTATATGCCAATCCATAGCAAAAAGTCGGCAACGCCCGAAATAAAATGCCCACAGCGTTAGAATTGGCGGTAAAGTAATACCCGTTCACCGAAAGCACACTGTAATTGCTGTGTACAAACGGAAAACTGGTTGAAAAATTCGGAACCGTAAAAATAAAATCATACAGCCCTACCAACGCCAGCGGCACGGCAAACTGCGTATTGGTAAAGTCGTTGACTGTCAGCGAATACTGAATGCCAAAATCAAAAAACGAATCAAAGCGCAACCAGTTATACAGCATCTGAACGCCGCCGATCAGGATATATGGAATCAACCCCGCGCACAAATAACGGCACAAAACAGCCTTATTGTGTTTGTATCCCGGTTTTTCCGCTGTCTTTACCAGCTTTCGTGCGCCGCAAACAATAAACAGCAGCGCCGCAATGCAATATACTGCCAGCGTCGGCCGCGATAACACGCCAAACGACAAACAAACAGACGACAGCGCCAACCTCCATTTAGAAATCTGACTCGTTCCGACAACATTAGAGGATAACAGAAAATAAGCGCCCGCCGTGACAAAAGCAAATCCTGCATTCTGTGCGATTTCATAAAAATTCGGCTCACAAAAACAGAACC
>CALWVC010000188.1 GCA_944384865.1 uncultured Clostridia bacterium | reverse complement strand
ACTCCGTTTACGCCCTTTACCCAGTGGCAGTATACCAGCGAAGGCAGCGTGGCCGGGATCAACGGCGCTGTAGACCGGAATATCTGCACCTTTGATTATGCCAGGCATCAGACAGATTCGATTACATACCATGAATGGTCGCCGATCTATTAAATCTGTTGCGTTGCAATATGCGCCCAGACCTTACTTTTTGATGGCGGGCGAATAACTTCGGCAGCAGTTTGCTGGATATTGTAAAGCGTCTGGGTATGATCTTATATTAAAATATCAATGAAAATTCCCGCCGGATGAAAAAGCCTTCGGCGGGAATTTTTGATCTGTATACCAGATACCGGGCGGTCAAGTGATATTTCGGGCAAGACAGGTCCAGCTGCGCTTGACAAAGTATATACGGTGGGTTTAATATAATAACAATGAGTATATAAGGAGTGTGACAGACAGCCATGGCCAAAAAAGCAGGATCGGTTACCCTGGCGGATATCAGACCGGGGCACAGGTGCGTTGTGCGGGAGATCGGGCGTTCGAAAGGCTTGTTGCGCAAACGGATCATTGACATGGGTCTGACCATCGGAACGGAAATTTACGTTCGCAAGCTGGCGCCGCTGGGCGATCCCATTGAGATCCGTCTGCGGGGCTATGAGCTGTCGCTGCGCAAAGAAGAGGCAAAAGAAATTCTGGTTGACCAGTTATAAAAATGGGGATCGTTTATGCGGTATAGAATAGCGTTGGTAGGTAATCCGAATTGCGGTAAAACTACACTTTTTAATGAACTGACCGGTTCTAATCAATATGTGGGCAACTGGCCGGGCGTTACGGTGGAGCAAAAGTCCGGTCATTTGAAGCATCACGAAAACGATGTGGACGTGGTGGATCTACCGGGGATTTATTCCCTGTCGATCTATTCGCTGGAGGAAGTCATTACCCGCGACTATATTGAGAAAGAACAGCCGGACGTGATTATCAATATTGTGGACGCCTCCAACATCGAACGCAACCTGTTTTTGACGTTGCAGCTGGCGGAGATGGGCTGTCCGATGGTGATTGCGCTGAATATGATGGATGTGCTGGAAAGTCACGGAGACCGGCTGGACGTTGAAAAACTGCAACAGCTGCTGTCGATTCCGATTATGCCCATTGTCGCCCGGAAATCTGAGGGGACCCATGAATTGATCCATCTGGCGCTGGATCAGATCGGCAGATCCTGTGCGGTGCCGAATATCTATTCCCCGCGGGTGCAGAGCCTGATCGATGAATTAGAGCAGAAAATGCATGTAACGGTCTGTCCGCGGATGCACGCTGTCCGTTTTATCGAAGAAGGCGTCGGCGCATATGCCGGTCACGATATCAGCGAGGTGCGTTTGGCTGCCCTGAATGATCTGGTCGAGAAACGGATCGCGCCGATCAGGATGGATCGGGATATGATCATTTCAGATGAAAAATATAAATTTATCACGGCGCTGGTGGCGCAATGTATGCAAAAATCCGGACATAAACGGACTGCTTCAGAAAAAATCGATACGGTCGTAACCAATCGGGTTTTGGCGATTCCGATTTTTTTGGGGATGATGTTTCTGGTGTTCTTTATCGCCTTCGGACCGGTGGGGAACTGGATCTCGGACGGTTTTTCCTGGCTGGTGGAGGATTGCGCCATCGGTGGCTTGGCCGGCCTGCTGGGCGGCCGGATACCAGACTGGTTATACAGTCTGGTATTTGACGGAATTCTCGCAGGTGTGGGGTCGGTGCTCAGTTTTTTGCCGCAGATTGCAATTTTGTTTTTGATGCTGTCGTTTCTGGAGGATTCCGGCTATATGGCCCGGGCAGCGTTTATTATGGACCGGCTGCTCAAACGCTTCGGCTTGTCCGGCCGGTCGTTTATTCCGATGTTGATGGGTTTTGGCTGCACGGTTCCGGCGCTGATGGCGGCGCGAACGCTGGAAAATGAGCATGACCGGCGGCTGACGATGATCATTACGCCGTTTATGTCCTGCTCGGCCCGGTTGCCGCTGTATTCTTTGCTGGCAGGAACCTTTTTTCCGCAATCGCAGATGCTTGTGATTTTCTCCATGTATTTGCTGGGCATCGTTGTGGCGATTTTATCCGGGATTATTTTAAAACGTTTTATTGCCCGGGGCAAGACTTCTAATTTTATTATGGAGCTGCCGGAATATCGCAAACCAACCGTGAAAAATCTGGGGCTGCACACCTGGGAAAAGATTCGGGGCTTTGTCGTAAAGGCCGGGACGGTTCTGGTGTTGGCGTTTATCGTGATCTGGTTTTTACAGCAGTTTGATTTTACGTTTCATTATGTATCCGACGGGTCCCAGAGCATGTTTGCACAGATCGGAAAATGGATCGCGCCGATTTTTATGCCGCTGGGATTCGGCGATTGGCACGCATCCAGCGCGCTGCTTTCCGGCATTGTGGCAAAAGAGGCGGTGGTGGGTACGCTGGAAATCACAGGCGCTGAGCTGACCTCGATTTTTACGCCGCTGTCCGCTGTGGCGTTTATGGCCTTTGTGTTGCTGTATATTCCGTGTGTGGCGGCGTTGGCCACCTTGCGCCGGGAGATGCATTCGCTCAAATGGACGGGCATCGCTGTGGGCTATCAGTTGCTGACGGCGTGGGTTTTCGGTTTTTTGATCTTTCAGTTGGGCAGTTTGCTGGGATTTTAACACGGTCTGTTTTTGCTGTCATGCGGGATCTGTTGAATGAAATATAAAAACATTGCTATTTGGCGGAAAAATGTGCTATACTGATAATAAAGCGTATGGAACGGAGGCGTGGAGTTGAAAAACTGGTGGAATCGAAAATATGCGGTGATTGCGCTGTATGGCTTTTTAGCCGCGGCTGCGGTGGTTGCACTTATTTTCGCTGTTTTGAATTTTCCGACGTTTTTGTCTTTCTTTTATGATTTAATTGGTATTTTAGCGCCGTTTATTATTGGTTTTGCAATTGCGTATCTGCTGAACCCGGGGTATCGTTTTTTTCGCCAGAAGGTCTATGGAAAGCTGTTTGAAAAAAAGCCAAAGCCGCGGCTGACCAAAATTCTGTCGTTGCTGACGATCTATCTGATTGTTTTGGGTATTGTGGTGTTTTTGCTGTCGATTGTGGTGCCGCAGCTGTATAAAAGCATCGAAACGCTGGTAAGAAACATCGA
>CALWVC010000187.1 GCA_944384865.1 uncultured Clostridia bacterium | reverse complement strand
AGCCGCGCATGGTGTTCAAAATAATAGGGATCCACATTGGCCAGTGTAAAACACATACTCCCCGCCTGCACATCGCCTTCCTCGTCACCGTAGCTGTAATCGGCGCCCGCCCAGACCGCAAGATCCGCGTCGCCGGTACAATCGACGTATACCTGGGCCGCATACGCATACAGACCGCCCTTGTTGGAAACAATGACATCTGTTACTCGACCGTCTGCGGCATCCACATGGCAAACCTGGGTATGAAACAATACCGTTACGCCGAATTCCTGCAGCAGCTCATCATAGACCCGTTTGAGCGCTTCTGCGTCGATGGGCACCCAGTCCCAATAATCCTTCCGAACGGCCACATGCGGCATCTGGCGGCAGGTTTCAGAAAACACCCGCTCGGCCAGACCTTTATAAATGATCTTTTCCTCATCAGAAAACGGACACCACGCCGGCACCAGCCCGGCAGTTCCCATGCCGCCCAAGCAGCCTGTGCTCTCGATTAACAACACTTTTTTACCTTCGCGCGCAGCGGCCGCGGCCGCTGTACAGCCGGATGGACCGCCGCCCGCTACAATTACATCCCAGCTATTGTCTAATGTAACTTCTTTGGAAAACAACAACACAACCCACATCCCGTCGATGATTTTGTTCCATTATAGCATCATAAATATCTAAAAAACAATGTCTATTTTCACGATTTTTTCTTTACAATTTTAGGCGTTTCCGCTATAATTGAAATGATTTAAAGGTGGGATCAATGATGCAATGGTTATTTATGGTCTGCGGCGCTTTATATATTGTCGCTGCAGCTGTTTTTATCTGGCGGGCGAAAACGGCGATTGCCGATAAAGTCGCTGTCGGAATTTACGGTACGGCTACTGCTTTTTATCTGTTTTTATGCGCGCCGAGTCTGCAATTTCTGATGGACAGCTTTACCTTCGCCGGCAGCTTTACCCTTGTCAACACACAATATGTACAGGTTTCTGTGACACTGATCACGCTTCTGGCCGGCGCTGCTGCTATTTTAACCATGATATCCCCATGGATTCACGATCAGGCTGTTCGTAATCGGATGTCCAACATCTATCTGTTGATTTCCCTGAGCGTGACGGTTTGTCTGTTGTTGCTCTGGTTGTTTCTCAATCAAACTTATCAGTTTTTAATCATGTTTCTGCCGGCGCACTTTTTATTACCGAATGCTCTGCTTGCGCCTGCACTGCTGGATTTTTCCCTGGCGGTTCATCGGGTGAAAGCGTTGATTCTTTATACGCTGCTGGCAATCGCCTGTGTGGTTGCCGCCGTATTACTTGTTTTGTCTGCTCTTCGTTTTTCGTTTTTAAATGCGTATTTCTTTTTATTGTTTGGGTGTTTTGTTATTCTATTTCTAACCGGCTATATCACCGCTTATTTTTCAATTAAAGCATCTAAAAAATAACACAGGGTTTTATATTCAACGACAAAAACCCGGAAAGGAACTGACGATGTTTATTGCAAACGACAAACGATATGACGGCATGGTCTACCGTTTCTGTGGACATTCCGGTCTGAAGCTTCCTGCAATCTCGCTGGGCATGTGGCAGAATTTCGGTAGCCTGCGTCCTTATGAAGACGCCCGGCGCATCCTGCTGCGCGCGTTTGATTTAGGGATTACCCATTTTGATCTTGCCAACAATTATGGGCCGCTTCCCGGTACCGCCGAACAAACCCTGGGTCGGGTATTAGAGCAGGACCTGCGCCCTTATCGGGATGAACTCATCATCTCCACAAAAGCCGGCTATTATATGTGGCCGGGGCCTTACGGCGATCACGGCTCGCGAAAATATCTGATTTCTTCGCTGGATCAAAGCCTGCGCCGCATGAAGCTGGATTATGTGGATATCTTTTATCACCATCGACCCGATCCGGACACGCCTTTAGAAGAAACCATGGGCGCGTTGCGGGATATTGTCCGACAGGGCAAAGCCTTATACGTGGGAGTTTCCAATTATAATGCTGAACAAACCAGAGCCGCTTACACAATGCTTTCAGAAATGGGGGTTCCGCTGCTGATCAACCAGCCCTGTTATTCCATGCTGAACCGCTGGTGCGAAGACGGGCTGTTCGACGCCCTTGCACAATACGGCATAGGATCTATCGCCTTTTCTCCGCTGGCGCAGGGTGTTTTGACCAACCGTTATCTTGCCGGCATTCCGTCCGACTCGAGAGTCGCTGTTCCCACCGGTACGCTCAGCGAAGACAATATTGATAAACAAACACTGGGCAAAGTTCGCAAGCTGAGTCGAATTGCCTCCGACCGTGGCCAAACCATGACGCAAATGGCGCTGGCCTGGGTTTTACGGGAGGGACATGCAACTTCGGCGCTGGTTGGCGCGAGCAAAGTGGAGCAGATTGAAGAAAATGTGAAAGCGGTAAACAATCTGACCTTTTCACAAAACGAGCTACAGGAAATCGATCGGATTTTAAATGATGCATAAACGACTTGCAATTATCGGCGGCGGCCCGGCCGGTATGATGGCTGCGATTGCCGCCAGAGAAACTGATCCCGCGTGTTTGGTAACCCTGTTTGAACGGCTGGATCGGGTCGGAAAAAAGCTGCTGGCCACCGGAAACGGACGCTGCAACCTTACCAACAAAAACGCTTTACAGGCTGTTGAAAAAGACGGTCTGTTCTTGCCTGTTCATTATCACGGAAAACATCCGGATTTTGCGTTGCCTGCTCTAAAATCTTTTCCGCCCCAACAGCTTCTGTCTTTTTTTGACCGGCTCGGCATGCCGTCGCGTTTAGAAGACACGCAATATTATCCCTATTCCGAATCCGCCGGGACAGTATTGGATCTGCTGCGGTTTTATTGTGAAACCCGTCAAATTCGTATTCAAACAGGTTCTCCTGTTCTAAAGCTGTGCAAAACAAAAGGGCAATTTGAAATCAACGGCCAATATTTTGATCGTTGCATTGTCGCGGCGGGCGGCAAGGCCAGCCCGCACCTGGGCTCGGACGGCAGCGGCTATGCGCTGTTGCAACAATTCGGGCATAAATGTACACCGCTGTACCCTGCCATCACACAGATCAAAACCGAAACGCAATGGGTAAAACAGCTGAAAGGCATTAAATGCGACGCGGCTGTCTCAATATTTTTGAACGGCCGGCTGTATCAGACGCAAACAGGGCAACTGCTGTT
>CALWVC010000186.1 GCA_944384865.1 uncultured Clostridia bacterium | reverse complement strand
TTTCTGTATTTTATACTGGCGGCGGTATTGACCTTTTTTATGATGCTGGTTCGCTGCTTCGGGGAAGTCCGATGGTTCGTCTTAGGCGGCGAGCTGCTGGGGTTTATCTTGATGCGCTTGCTTTGCAGAGAACATTTTTCCAGACTGCTGGCGCACTGGATCGGTAAGTGCGTCTGTGGTCTACGATGGATCAAGGAGCGTCTGATCGCTCCGATCAGACGGTGGACTCGCCGCATGTTTGGCAGAATAATAGCCGGTGTATGCAGTCTGATAAAAAAACTGGCGGAACTTTTGAAAAAAGTATTGCGCCCGGTGGGGAAGTTGTTGTATAATCCTTTTATAAGGTTTTTTTCACGGTCTACAACCAATCAGGCTCAAACCGGGCGTTTGAAAAAGCAAAAACGCTTTGGATGGAGAAACAGCAGATGATTTTGATACAATATCATGATTGCAGCATGTTTGCCGACTGGAAAGGATGCGAATCGGTTTGCGAAAAGCCAAACGTACAGGCGACGGTAAAAGTGTAATCTTCAGGATCGCTTTGCTGCTGGTAGCGGTTTATACCATTTATTCCATGATTTCGCTGCAGACGCAGCTTGCGCAAAGCAAAAGCGTTTTGGAGCAAAAACAGGCGCTGATTCATGAAAAACAGATTTCAAACGAGCAGCTGCAGGATTTGTTGGAAAACGGGTCTGAGCAGGAGTTGATCGAGCGGGCTGCCAGAGAAAAGCTGGACTATGTATATGCCAATGAAGAGGTATATGAGGATTTGTCCGGTAAATAAAATATTTTTCAGAAAGGGAACAAACAGTTCATGCAGTTAGAAGAAGGTGCAATTTTAGAGGGGAAGGTAACGGGCATTACCGGATTCGGTGTGTTTGTGGAGTTGGAGAAAGGAACTACCGGGATGGTGCATATTTCGGAGGTTTCCAATACTTTTGTGAATGAGATTAAGGATTTTGTTCAGGAAGGCGACGTTGTTAAAGTTAAAGTGTTGCAGGTATCTGATAATGGAAAGATCTCTCTGAGCATGAAACGCGCGGTAGAACAGCCCCGCGGGCAGCAGTCGCATGGCGCGCCGCGTCAGCAGGGAACACAGCGGCCGGCGCGGCCGCCCCGTCAGAATTATCAGCCGCGGGCAGAATGGGTAAAAAAATCTCCGGAGCCGGCGACATTTGAAGATATGATGGCAAAATTCAAACAGTCCAGTGATGAAAAATTTTCTGATTTAAAACGTAAAAACGGCGACATCAGACGTAACCGTCGCGCGCCGAGATAACAGCATTTTATCCCGCCTGTTTTCAAACCGGCGGGATATTTCAACCCAGGATCGGATTGAGGGGATAGATACAAGAAGATTGCGTCCTGGTTGTTGATGAATCAATGCACCCTTGTTATAGTGAACGTCGATAGCCGGGGGAGGAACTGTGAAAGATATGCGGAAAATAAAAATATATGTTGTCGGCGGTGTTTTCACTGCTGTGTGTTTGTGTCTGGCTGTTTTAGCGGTTCTGGTCTGGAACGGCGTGATCCTTTTAAACCAGACTGCCGCACGGCGATATCCGGTGCGGGGTGTGGACGTTTCCTCCTGGCAGGGTGATATAGACTGGACCGCATTGGCTGCGCAGGATCTTTCCTTTGCGTTTGTCAAGGCGACGGAGGGCAGCTCTTTTGTAGACAGCTGTTTTGAATATAATTATATCGAGGCGCAGAAAGCCGGATTGCGTGTGGGAGCGTATCATTTTTTCAGTTTTGACAGCGCGGGAGAAACGCAGGCAGACCATTTTATGCAGACAGTGCAACCGTATGACGGTATGCTGCCGCCGGTTGTGGATATCGAGTTTTACGGGGAATATGAACAGAACCCGCCCGCGCAGGCACAGGTGCGTACGCAACTGCATGTGTTGCTGCAAAAGCTTACAGCATATTACGGGATACGGCCGGTGCTTTATGCGACGGAGGAGGCATATGCTTTATATATTTCCGGCGGGTATGCAGAATATGAGATCTGGATTCGAAATGTGGTGACAACCCCAAATTTGCCTGACGGCCGGGAATGGACGTTTTGGCAGTATACAAATCGCGGTCGGCTGGCGGGGTACAGCGGCGCAGAGGATTATATTGATTTAAATGTGTTCTGTGGAAGCAAAGAGGCGTTTGCGCGTTATGCGCGCGAGATGACTTAGATATATTTCATAGCAAGCAGCAGGGAGGTTGCACAAATATGCGAATTTATAACGTGAACATTCATCGGGTGGAACAGCCGGATATTGCGTATGGATATGTGGCGTTTTCCGATGGAAAGATCACGGAGGTTGGAACGGTTGAGGCGGGATTTATTCCGGCACCGGAGGATATAGACGGCGATGGCATGGAGCTGTATCCCGGTTTGGTGGATGCACATACCCATTTGGGCATGTGGGAGGACGGTTTGGGATTTGAGGGAGACGACGGCAATGAAGATACCGACCCGTGTACGCCGCAGTTGCGGGCGATAGACGCGGTAAATCCGATGGACGATTGTTTTGCAGAGGTAGCGGCGGCGGGCGTTACCACCGTGATCACCGGACCGGGCAGCGCCAACGCCATCGGCGGGCAGCTGACAGCGATCAAAACAGTTGGTAGACGGATCGACGATATGGTGATTGATCCGTTTTGCGCGATGAAATTTGCGCTGGGAGAGAATCCGAAAACGGTGTATCACGGTAAAAACCAGGCGCCGGTTACACGCATGGCAACGGCGGCACTGATTCGGGAGCAGCTGCAAAAAGCTAAGCGGTATGCAGATGATCTGGCGTTGTCGGAAGCGGACGAAGAGCGGGACAAGCCTGAATATGACGCGAAATGTGAGGCGCTGCTGCCGGTGGTGCGGGGACAGAAGCCGGCGCATTTCCACGCGCACCGGGCAGACGATATTTTTACGGCGGTGCGGATTGCGCAGGAGTTTTCACTGCGCTATGTAATTGTGCACGGTACGGCCGGCGGACAGATCGCCGAAGAACTGGCGGCGCTGCAGGCCCCGGTATTATGTGGGCCGGTGTTATGTGACCGGTCCAAGCCGGAACTGAAACAGCTCAGCCCGAAAACAGCGGGGGTTCTGGCATCTGCCGGGGTAGCTACAGCGATTATCACCGATCATCCGGTTATTCCGGCGCAATATCTGTCGCTGTGTGCGGC
>CALWVC010000185.1 GCA_944384865.1 uncultured Clostridia bacterium | reverse complement strand
GCGGCGGCTCGGCTTTGACACCGTAGAAGACTTTTTGGAAAACAGCGATATGTTTACCCGTGATTTCAACTGAAAAAACCGCCGCGGCCTGCGGCGGTTTTTTCACCTTTTATCCCGTCGGACATACAGTGATAACAGGGGCGCCCGCTTTCAGCCCGCTGCCTGAACAGTCGGGCAGGCGGCGTGGTAGCAAGCGGCGTTTTTTCAAATCTGTTTGAAAGGATGACCTGATCACATGCATCACACTGAAAAAAACACCGCGCATATTTTGTCGCTGCTGTTAAAAAACATGCCGGATGCGATGGCATATCTCAAAGGCTCTGCCGCATATTCCAATGTCAACGGTACCGTTTCCTTTTACCAGACCGACCGGGGGGTATTTGTGATCACATCGATGCACGGCCTCCCGCAGGGGCCCGGCCCCTGCGGCCATCCGGTTTTCGCGCTGCATATTCATGCAGGCGGCAGCTGTTCCGGCAACGAGCAGGACCCTTTCGCCAACGCCGGATCACACTATAATCCGCACAATTGCCTGCATCCCTATCATGCCGGAGATTTAAGCCCGCTGTTTGGAAGCGGCGGCTATGCCTGGAGCGGGATGCTGACCGACCGCTTTACGGTTGAGGAAGTAATCGGAAAAACCGTAATTCTTCACGCAATGCCAGACGATTTCCATACCCAGCCTGCGGGCAATTCCGGCGCGAAAATCGCCTGCGGCGTTATTCATGCGTAAACCGCGGCCAACCGCGCTTTTACCGCGCCGTCTTTTTGGGAAACAAGCCAATACAACAGCGCGCAAACAACGGCAATCAACCCGCAGACTGTAAGACGCAGGCTGCGGGTTGATTATCAAGCGGCCGGATGTTATAACCAGCGGCCGGATATGTTATAAAACGTCTGCTATCAGACAATCCGCAAAACAACCGTCAGGCACGCGTCTGATACAGATAACCGCCGGCCTGCCGGCCAACCCGCCGAACAGCGCCCACGTCAGTCAAAATCTGCAGCGCCTGCGAAGCATAAGGCCGGCTCCGGGATACTGCCGCCGCATAATCCGCCGATGTAAACGGTGCCGGCAGACGATGCGGTATCAGTTGTGCGTAAGAATCCGGCGTATCCAGCATAAGCTGATCTAACAACGCTACCGGCAGCCGCTCCTGACGAACCGAACCTCGTCTTTTGTCCCGGCTGTTTCCGCCCGGCCGCCGGTATTCCTCCAGCGCCAGCAGAACCAGGCACACCGTCAGGTTGGGATGTTTCAAAAACGGCCGGATCTTATATAATTCTGCAAACGCATCCTGCGGGATACCCCGCCGGGGGCTTTTGCGCCGGGAAACTGCCGCGCCGGTATCCGGGTCGATCCAGCACAGCCATTTGACCGCTGCCACCGGATATACCACCGTCACCCGGGCGCACTCCAGAAACGCCGCCAGCTTAGGGCGTAACAGATTGAGTCCCCGGGTCTGTATTTCAATAATCCCGTCGGCGCCGACAATATCGGCCACATAGCCGCCCACCCGGATTTCATGATTTTCGGAGTCGGGTTCAAAATAATATTTCAAAACCGCATGCAGCGTTCGTTCCCGCAGCGTCCCGATACCTCCGGGCTGCCCGGTACGGCGCCGGGCCAGTGCCATCGCCTGCTCGAACGCCAGCGGGTCTGCCGCCCTGTTTTGCGCCATCAGTTTTCCGCGCCCAGCTGCGGCGTTACCTGCACGCCGCCCACCGGCCGAATATTCAGCACATGACAGCTCCCCGCGCCAAACACAGCCTCCATCTGCTGCTGATAGGCCGGCAGCAAATCTTCCGGCACAAACGCCTGGATGGTGCCGGCAAAACCGCCGCCGTGTACCCGATAGCCACCCCGGTCCCCAAGCACCCGGGCGGACAGCGCCAGCGCCAGCGTCAGCCCCTGTTCTTCCGGTGCGCTGGACGCATACACATTCTGCAAACAACTCAGCGACGAGCGCCCGGATTCTTTCACTGTCTGCAAAAAGCCGTTGAAATCCTGCCGTTTGAGCTGTTCTTTTAATGCGGCGGCACGCCGGTTGTCATTAAAGAAGTGAACCGCCCGCAAAAGCGCCCGGTCTGATACCTGCCCGCGCAGCGTACCCAGCCGTTCATAAAACGCGTCTTCATCCACCTCACGCAGCACCTGTTTGCCAAACAGCGCGGCTACCTGTTTCATCTCAGCCGGAACCGCCGCATATTCGCCGGTCAGGTCAGAATGGCTGCCGCCGGTATCTACAATACACAAACGGTGCTGAACCTGTGCAAAATCAAAATCCACCTTTTCAATCACCGGCTGTGCCGGGTCCTGAAAGTCGATGGCTACAAAGCCGCCCACCGAACAGGCCATCTGGTCCATCAGGCCGCAGGGCTTTTTGAAAAAGACATTTTCCGCATATTGCGAAACCATCGCCGCGGTTACCGGATCCATCCGCCCGTCGTTATACAGATGGTTCAGCATCGTACAAACCAGCACCTCAAAGGCCGCCGAGCTGGACAGCCCGGAGCCCTTCAGCACGTCGGAGGTGGTATAGGCGTCAAAACCGCCGACGGTATACCCCAACTGCGCAAAGCGCGCCGCCACACCCCGGATCAACGCAGGCGCGTGCTCAATCTCTTTGTTTTGCGGCGTCAATACCGACAGATCAATTACATCCATCGGATATCCTTTAGATTGAATCCGAATGATATTGGTGTCGGTCTTTTTCGCGACCGCGATGACGTCCAGATCCACCCCGGCGGCCAGCACGCGGCCATGCTGATGATCGGTATGATTGCCGCCGACCTCTGTGCGCCCCGGCGCGCTGAACAGCCGGATATCCGGCCCGTCGCCGAATAGCTTTTGAAAAGATTGCAATGCCTGTTGATATCTGGACGGCGCAGCGTCGCTTTTCTGACAATACAGATAAGAAAAGGTCTGGCTGTATGCGCCGGTTTGTATATCGTCTGCCAGTTGTTGAATATTTTGCATTTGTATCATCCTTTTGTTCTGTAAATTGTTCCCGATCCTACGGGTTACAGGTCAAACACGGCGTATTCCCGCGTTTGACCTGTAATATTTATAAATGTTGCCGCCCCGGCGGCGGACAACCCTGCTTATAATGACCCGTACAACGGGTAACGACTGTTTATACGGTCATTATACCGCATCTGCACCATCCGCACAAGCATATTTTGTT
>CALWVC010000184.1 GCA_944384865.1 uncultured Clostridia bacterium | reverse complement strand
AATATGATCACCGAAGTGTTACAACCGGGCTATAAGCTGGGCGATCAGATTTTACGTCATGCAATGGTCAAAGTCGCAAACTGCGATATGTAACACACGGCTACACATACTATTTACAGACGACATACTGTTTTATTTTGAAAGGATGATTGATGATGGGAAAAATTATCGGTATTGACTTGGGTACCACCAACTCCTGCGTTGCAGTGATGGAAGGCGGCGAACCCGTGGTAATCGCCAACGCGGAGGGCTCGCGGACGACCCCGTCGGTCGTGGCTTTTTCGAAAAACGGCGAACGGATGGTGGGCCAGGTGGCAAAACGGCAGGCCATTACAAACCCCGACCGCACCATTTCCTCGATCAAGCGGGAAATGGGCACCAATTACACTGTACAGATTGACGACAAAAAATATACGCCCCAGGAAATCTCGGCGATTATTTTGCAGAAACTGAAGACCGATGCGGAAAACTACATCGGCTCACCGGTTACCCAGGCGGTCATCACCGTTCCGGCATATTTCACCGACGCCCAGCGGCAGGCGACCAAAGACGCCGGCAAAATCGCCGGTCTGGAGGTTTTGCGGATTATCAACGAACCGACGGCGGCGGCGCTGGCCTATGGCGTTGATAAAGAAAGCGACCAGAAGGTTATGGTATATGACCTGGGCGGTGGTACCTTTGATGTATCAATCATCGAAATGGGCGACGGCGTACAGGAGGTATTGGCCACGGCAGGTAACAACCGGCTGGGCGGCGACGACTTCGATAAGCGGATTATGGACTATATCGTAAACGATTTTAAATCGCAGACCGGCATTGACCTGTCCAGTGATAAAATGGCCATGCAGCGGATCAAAGAAGCTGCTGAAAAAGCCAAAATTGATCTGTCCGGCGTTACATCGGCAGATATCAACCTGCCGTTCTTATCTGCGGACGCCAGCGGCCCGAAGCATTATGAAACCACGCTGACCCGGGCGAAATTCAACGAATTGACCGCGGATCTGGTAGAAGCGACTATGGGGCCGGTTCGTCAGGCGCTGTCTGACTCCGGGCTTTCCAAAGATGATATCAACAAGGTGTTGATGGTCGGCGGTTCCAGCCGGATTCCGGCTGTCAACGACGCGGTGAAAAACTTTATCGGCAAAGATCCGTTTAAAGGCATCAATCCGGATGAATGCGTAGCAATCGGCGCGGCCATCCAGGGCGGCGTGCTGGGCGGCGACGTCAAAGGGCTGCTGCTGCTGGACGTTACCCCGCTGTCGCTGGGTATCGAAACCATGGGCGGCGTATCCACCAAGGTCATCGAGCGCAACACCACCATCCCGACGAAAAAGAGTCAGATCTTCTCTACCGCGGCCGACGGGCAGACTTCGGTTGAAGTGCATGTATTGCAGGGTGAACGGGAGTTTGCCAAAGACAATAAGACGCTGGGCGTGTTCCATCTGGACGGCATCGCCCCGGCGCCCCGCGGCATCCCCCAGATCGAGGTAACCTTTGATATCGACGCCAACGGCATCGTGCATGTTTCGGCCAAAGATAAAGGCACCGGCAAGGAACAGGCGATCACCATCACCTCCAACACCTCGATGTCCAAAGAGGATATTGACAAGGCGGTGCGCGACGCGGAGCAGTATGCTGCGGAGGATAAAAAGCGCCGTGAGGAAGTGGATATCCGCAACAACGCCGATCAGATGATCTATCAGTCGGAAAAGACGGTTACAGATCTGGGCGACAAGCTCTCTGAGGAAGAGAAAACTTCGATCAAAACCGCCGCGGACGCGCTGAAAGAAGCGCTTAAGGGCGATAACATCGACGAGATTAAATCTAAACAGGAAGAGCTGCAAAAAGCCATTTTCGCCGTTTCAGAAAAGGTATACAAAGCGGCGCAGGAGCAGGCCGCGGCAGAGCAGGCGGCGCAGGGCAACAACGCCGGCGGCGATGCGGGCGCGAAAGACGGCAATGTCTATGACGCGGAATATACCGAAGCGGACGACAAAAAAGACGATCAAAACAAATAATACCGATCTATAAACCTGCCGTCAACCCCCCGCCGTATGCGGGAGGTTGACGGCGTCTATCAGGGAGAGAATGTACTTATGGCAGAAAAACGCGACTTCTACGAGGTTCTCGGCGTAGATAAAAACGCGGATGAGGCAGCAATCAAAAAAGCATACCGGCAGATGGCGAAAAAATACCACCCTGACCTGCATCCCGGCGACAAGGCGGCTGAAGCCAAATTCAAAGAGGTCAACGAAGCCTATGAGGTGTTGTCAAACCCGGAGAAAAAGGCGAAATATGATCAGTTTGGCCATGCGGGCGTTGATCCGAACTTTGGCGGCGGCAGCGGATTTGGCGGCGGGTTCGGCGGTTTTGAAGACGTGGACCTGGGCGATATATTCAGCAGCTTTTTCGGCGGCGGGTTCGGCGGCGGGCGCCGGAGCAATCCCAACGCGCCCCGCAGAGGCAGCGATACGGCGGTGAATCTTGCTTTATCCTTTGAAGAAGCCGCCAAGGGCTGCGCCAAAACCGTGCAGGTCACCCATATTGAAAGCTGCCCCGACTGCGGCGGCAGCGGCGCAAAATCCGGCACTTCCGCCTCGGTTTGTCCGGACTGCCACGGAACCGGGCAGGTCACCGCCACCCAGCGCACGCCCTTCGGCGTGATGCAGACGCAGCGGCCCTGCACCAAATGCGGCGGCAAGGGTAAAATCATTGCAAATCCCTGCCCCAGATGTTCAGGAAACGGCCGGATCCGCGTCACCAAGCAGCAGAATATCCATATCCCGGCGGGCATCGACGACGGGCAGGTTCTGAATGTCCGCGGGCAGGGCGACGCCGGGATCAACGGCGGGCCGGCGGGCGATCTGCATGTCAACATTTCAGTGCGCCCGCATCCGATTTTCGAACGCGACGGTTTCGACGTATACTGCGAGGTGCCGATCACCTTTGTGCAGGCGGCGCTGGGCGATGAGATCACCGTGCCGACGCTGGATGGTAAGGTGAAGTTCCGCATCCATGAAGGCACCCAGCCCGGCGATGAGTTTAAGCTGGCCTCCAAAGGCATTCAGCGCCTGAATGGCGCCGGACGGGGCAACCAGTATGTCAAGGTCATGGTGGAGGTGCCGAAAAACCTCACCGGCGAACAGAAGGAGCTGCTCAAAGCCTTCGGTGAAAAAACCGGCAGCGGCAACTATAAAAAGAGCAAAGGCTTTTTTGATAAGCT
>CALWVC010000183.1 GCA_944384865.1 uncultured Clostridia bacterium | reverse complement strand
GCCCAGATAGGTGAATCGCGACACTGTTTTGCCGTTTTGAGCTACGGTCTGTACAAATATGTTCAGCGGACGAACCCAAATGTCTTTTTCTCCGTATAATGCCTGATATACGACCATTGGCTCAAGCGTTTCACTGTGCTTGGCGATATATAACACCTGGTATTCGCCGCCTTTGAAATGCCGGTAGCGGCCCGGCTTGATATCGAAATTTTGCATCACTTTCAGCTCTGCGTTGTATAAATCAGTTTATCCGGCGTGTAATAGTTGATTGCGCCGTTATTTTTTTCAAAGTCTAAATTGGCGGCCTCTTCGCTGATAAACTGGTCAAACTCATCGTCTTTCATTTCGTGGCGCAATGTGCTGAGTAGATTATCGTAATAATAAGAATCATCCAAAATATTTCTTCTGACGACCAGAAGGTATGCCGAATCAGTCTCAAAAATTTTGACTTCACCGTTTTTCATGGCGTGAATATCATTAAAATCGTCACTGGCATATTGCGTGTTTTCAGATCCATAAATACTGCCGTTCGGATCTTTGGGGCCGGCGGCAGAGGTGGTTGTCGTCGTGGTGGTAGAGCCCTGTTCTTCAGCAATCAGCTGGTCATATTCGGCTTTGATCGTTGC
Organism: uncultured Clostridia bacterium; assembly: GCA_944384865.1. Taxonomy (GTDB): domain Bacteria; phylum Bacillota; class Clostridia; order Oscillospirales; family Acutalibacteraceae; genus RUG14109. The sequence continues at coordinate 2,604 of CALWVC010000183.1, read as the reverse complement.
AAAGGACTCGCCGTTTTCCAAGCGGGTCTGATAGCCTTCGAACAATGTTTTTTTTGCAGACTTGTCTTCGTCAGAGACCGTTGAGCCGTCAGAATTGGTAAAGCTGTAAGACAGGTTATTAACCAGAACATAGTTTTCATCCATATATTCTTTAATAGAAGCTTCGGATAATGCTTTGGACCCGTCTTCATCATAGTAATAATCAAATAGCTTTAACCGTTTTTGGTAATTGCGATAATACGCTTTCAGAGTGTTCAGTGAAACGCCGTTTGCTTCGTAAATCGTTTTGTCCCGATAACCGTAGCTGGCGCCATCTTCCCAAACCCATTCTACGTAATCATCAATATCTTGTAACTCATCTTCTTCAAAAGACAATTGCAGTTGGTCAAATTGCAACTCAACATAGGCATATTCGGCACATTTTTCAACTGTGCGCTCTTCGACCCATTCGTCATAGCTTTTGTCGTCGACTTCAGCGGCTTCATATTCGATGTCAGAGGTGGATTCGCCGGTCGTGGTGGTTTCGTTTACCTTTTCTTTGAATTCATCTACGGCGTCGAAATTATATAAAATATACAGCGCTGAACGGATATCGATCCGACCGTTTGCAGCATCGCCTTTTGATGCGTTGAGATTACCATAGATTAGTGCGCTCTCATCTTTGGAGCGGCAGGCGGCAAATCCTAAAATCACTGCCATGCACAGTAACAGTGCGACAAATTTTTTCACAGATGCCATAATTGTATAATCCTCCAATAACGCAATTATAAAAGAATTATACAACAATTTATAGAAAAAGTCTACAGAAAGTTGTGGCTTTTGAGCCGATTTTTTTAAAAGCGCATACTCTATACCCTGCACGATCTGGGGCAGCGTATAGAATCTGTACGGGGGTAATGCTTCATACAGACAGCGTTTGGCAGATTGTTTATACGGTGTTTTGCCGGTCATTGCGATTCACGCACAAAAAATACTTGCAATTTTAAAAAGAGATGTTATAATGATGATATATTTGTGAAACGCTGTGAAAAAGAGAGTAGGCCTTTGACAGATCACAGAGAGGGCGGACATGTGCTGAGATTCGCCTGGTTATGAAAAGGGTTGAAGTTCACTTTGGAGCGGTGCGGGTGAAGTAAGTAGTCCGCAACGGGTTCGGCGACGTTATAAGCCGCGAAAGTGTTTGCTTTTTGCTTGAATTACGGGTGGTACCGCGGAGTTTGCCTTCGTCCTGTTTGGGACGAAGGCTTTATTTTTTGAAATGGAAGAAAGGAATTTGTTGCATCATGAAGGAACAGATCGATTCGGTATTGCAAAAAGCCCGACAGATGCTGGGTGCTGCGCAGACAATGCAGGATCTGGAGCAGGTGCGGGTGCAGCTGCTGGGTAAAAAAGGGGAACTGACCGGCATTTTAAAACAGCTCGGCAAGCTGTCGGCAGAGGAACGCCCGAAAATGGGACAGCTGGCCAACGAGGTGCGCGGTCAGATCGAGGCGCATATTGAAGAAAAAACCGGAGAATTACAGGAGGCTGCGCTGGCTCGCCGGTTGCAGGAGGAAACGCTGGATATTACGATGCCGGCAGTGCGGCAGCCTGCGGGCGGCCTGCATCCGTTGAGCATCGTACTCAATGATATGATCGATATTTTTAAATCGATGGGTTTTGACGTGGTAGACGGTCCCGAGGTAGAAACCGACTATTATAACTTTGAGGCGTTGAACGTGCCGGCGGATCATCCCGCACGGGATATGCAGGATACCTTTTATCTGGGCGACAATCTGCTGTTGCGTACCCAGACTTCAGCGGCGCAGATCCGCACCATGGAAAGTCGCCGCCCGCCGATTCGGATGATTTGTCCCGGCCGGGTATACCGTGCCGACGAGGTAGACGCGACACATTCGCCGGTGTTCCATCAGGTCGAGGGGCTGGTGGTGGATAAAGGCATCACCATGTGCGATTTAAAGGGCACGTTGGAACAGTTCGCCCGGGAAATCTACGGCAAAGACGCAAAGATCAAATTCCGTCCGTCCTTTTTCCCGTTTACCGAGCCCAGTGTTGAGGTGGATGTCAGCTGCCCGAAATGCGGCGGCGCCGGGCATACCGCTGCCGGCGACTGCGGCGTTTGCAAGGGCTCGGGCTGGATCGAGATTTTAGGCGCGGGGATGGTGCATCCCCGGGTGCTGTCCGGCTGCGGTATTGATCCGCAGGTGTATTCCGGGTTTGCTTTCGGCATCGGGTTGGACCGGTTGACCATTACCAAATATAAGATCAGCGATATCCGGCTGATTTTTGAGAACGACCTGCGCTTTCTGGAGCAGTTTTAAGGAGGTATCAGCATGAAAATTTCACTTTCCTGGCTGCAATATTATGTGGATATTGATATTCCGGTGCAGCAGCTTTGCGATAAAATGACCATGGCCGGGTTTGAAATTGAAGAGGTCGTAGACCTACGGGCGTCCATGGATCGCGTGGTAGCGGCGAAGATTTTATCCATCACGCCGCATCCGGATTCTGACCATCTGCAGATTTGCAGCGTGGATATCGGAGCGGACGAACCGGTGCAGATCGTTACCGGCGCAGATAATATATTCGAAGGCGCCATGGTGC
>CALWVC010000182.1 GCA_944384865.1 uncultured Clostridia bacterium | reverse complement strand
TATGCCGCTGTGGCAGGCGCTGCTCACCGTCGGCGCGGTCGTTCTGGGCACAGTCGTCACCCGGTTTCTGCCGTTTGTGCTGTTTCCCGCCGGCCGGCAGACGCCAAAATTTGTGCAATATCTGGGTCATGTGCTCCCCTTTGCCGCTTTGGGCTTTCTGGTAGTCTACAGCTTGAAAGACGTCACGCTGTTGCAATATCCCTTCGGAATTCCGACGCTGCTGGCCGTCGCCGTTACCGCGGGTTTGCATCTGTGGCGCAAAAACATGCTGTTATCCGTCGCCGGCGGAACCATTTTATATGTGTTGCTGGTAAATTTTATATTCTGATTCTCCCTTTGCCAAGACAGCGGCACGCTCCTGATATACAAAAAGCCGGGCATGGTTACAATAACCATGCCCGGCTTTTGCCGTTTTATATTCCGTCGTTGCCGCCAAACCCTGTTTTACGCCTGCTCCTGTTCACCCTGCGCCCGCTGCATCAGCTCGTCAATCGCCGCCTGCGCCTGCGGGCTGTCCGCGATCTTGCGCCCGGTGTCCGCCCCATCAGAACCGCCCGGCACGCCCGCCGCCGTTTCGTCACCCGAAACACGGTCCGTATCAACCGCCGCGGCATCCGCCGGGCCGCCATTCTGCGGACCATCCGGTTCTTCCGGGTCGCCCTCGTCTTTTTCCGCTCTCGCCAGCGTAATCACCCGCTCGCCGTCAGCGACCCGCATCACCCGAACACCCTTGGCCGGCCGCGCCAGAACGCTGACCGAATCCGCCGGAATCCGGATAATCACGCCGTCAGACGAAATCAAGATAATATCTTCATCATCGTTGATCATGGTGATCTGCGCCACGTCGCCATATTTTGCGGTCTTATAGTTGATAACGCCCTTGCCCCCGCGGGATTGGCCGCGGTAATCATCGGGATCAGACCGCCGGCCATAGCCGGTCTCGGTAACAGTCAGCAGCGTTTTGCCTTCGCTGACCGCGGCCATGCCGATAACCTCGTCACCTTCGCGTAGCGTAATCGCCCTTACACCGTGGGCAGTACGTCCCAGCGGGCGCGCGTCGGTCTCATTGAATCGGATCGCCATACCCTTTTTGGTCGCGACAATCAGGCTGTCGTCGCCGTCGGTCATCTTGACCCAGCGCAGCTCGTCGCCCTCACTCAGATTGATGGCGATCAAACCGCCCTTGCGCGCGGTGTTATACGCCTGCAACTCGGTGCGTTTAATGGTTCCAAGCTTGGTTACCATACACAGATATTTGCCTTCGTCAAAGGACGAAACCTTGATCATTGCGGTAATGCTCTCGCCGCCCTGCAATGGTAGCAGATTGACAATATTCAGCCCCTTAGAGGTTCGGCTGCCCTCCGGCACCTCATAGGCCTTCAGCCTGTATACCCGCCCAAAATTGGAGAAAAACAGCACATAATCGTGAGACGAACAGATAAACATCTGATCGGCGGAATCCTCCTCCCGGGTGGTCATGCCTTTCAGGCCCTTGCCGCCCCGGTTCTGGGTATGATAGGTCGCCGCCGGCAGCCGTTTGATATACCCCATATTGGTCAGGGTCATCACACAATCTTCCACCGGAATCAGATCCTCAATATCTACTTCGCCCTCCACCGAGGTAATCTCGGTGCGCCGGTCGTCTGCATAGCGGTCGCGGATCTTCAGCGCTTCCTCTTTCACAATGTTCAGAATCTTCGCTTCATCTGCCAGAATCGACTGGTATTCTGAGATTTTGGCACGCAGACTGGCCAGCTCATCTTCAATCTTCTGCCGCTCCAGCCCGGTCAGACGGCCCAGCGGCATTTTCACAATGGCGTCGGCCTGCACATCGTCCAGCGGGAAATTCTCACAAAGCGCCTCTTTTGCTTCCGGAACAGACTTCGACGCCCGGATCACCTTGATCACTTCATCGATAAAATCCAGCGCAATTTTATAACCCTCAAACAAATGCGCCCGTTCTTGGGCCTTACGCAGATCATACTGGGTCCGGCGGGTCACGATCTGCTCCTGATAATCGATATAATGCTGCAACATCTGCTTCAAATTCAAAATCTGTGGTTTGCCGTCTACCAGCGCCAGCATAATCACGCCGAAGGTGGTTTGCAGCTGGGTAAAGGAATACAGCTGGTTGAGCACCACCTGCGGATTCACATCCTTTTTCAGTTCCACCACGATTTTCATACCCTCGCGGTTGGAATAGTCCACAATATCGTCGATGCCCTCGATCCGCTTGGAATCCACCAGATCCACCATAGATTTAACCAGATTCTGCTTATTGACCATATACGGAATCTCGGTGATGATAATCTGAAACTTGTTGTTTTTGATCTCTTCAATTTCCGCCCGGCCCCGCACGATAATCCGCCCGCGCCCGGTGGAATAGGCCGCCCGGATCCCCGACCGCCCCATGATGATGCCGCCCGTGGGAAAATCCGGCCCCGGCAGAATCTCATTCATCTGGGCGATATCCAGATCGGGGTTATCGATCAGCGCAGCCATGCAGTCGATGACCTCCGCCAGATTGTGAGGCGGAATATTGGTCGCCATACCTACCGCGATACCGGTAGAGCCGTTGACCAGCAGCTGCGGAAACCGCGAGGGCAGCGTCACCGGCTCTTTGAGCCGGTCGTCGTAGTTGGGCATATAATCCACGGTATCCTTATCGATGTCCGACAGCATCTCCACCGCCATTTTGCTCATTCTGGCCTCGGTATACCGGTATGCCGCGGCAGGATGCCCGTCTACCGAGCCAAAGTTGCCGTGTCCGTCTACCAACACATAGCGCAGCGAAAAATCCTGCGCCATACGCACCAGCGCGTCATATACAGACGCGTCGCCGTGGGGATGATAAGAACCCAACACCGCGCCCACCGTATCGGCGCACTTCCGATACGGGTTCTCCGGCAGCAGGTTTTTTTCATACATCGTATACAAAATCCGGCGATGCACCGGTTTCAGCCCGTCCCGCACATCCGGCAGCGCACGGCTGACAATCACCGACATGGAATATTGCAGAAAGGATTCCTCCATCTGATCCACAATTTCCACCGGGACTATTTTCTCTTCCAGACTCATAACCTGTGACCATTCCTTTCCTGATTCCCCCGGCGGGCAGGCGTCCTGTCCTGCCGCCGCGGCCTGCCGGTATCCGCTGTCTGTCCGGCTTTATCGCAATACCGCCCGGCGCTGTGGCCGGTGCGTACATATTCCATCTTTCCGGCGCTGCCGCCGGCATATCGCAATCTTTATCTTTTCAC
>CALWVC010000181.1 GCA_944384865.1 uncultured Clostridia bacterium | reverse complement strand
GCAGCTTCCGGAAGCCGAACTGTTTTTGACAGAATGCATTCCGGGCTATGGCCTGACGCTGGACGAGCTGGATTGACGCCGGACAAGCTGGACTGACGCCGGACAAGCTGAACTGACGCCGGACGAGCCGGGCCGACGCTGCGCCTGATCGCTCCGCAGGTTCCAGACACCCGGTATTCTTCGGCGGCGCAACGTCTTTAAATATATGGCACAGCATGGTCAGCCGGCTGATCCGGCTTTTGAAAGAAAGGATGACCGTATTTGCAGACTGCGATTTTTTCTTATCTTGGGCGGGATATCCCGTTTTCAGATATGCTGCACATGATCAAAGACGCCGGCTTTGACGGCGTTATGCTCTGGTGGGCCGATCAGAATTTCGCGTTTAACGGAAAAAAAGAGCAGATGCCAGAACTGTGTGAGAAAGCCGGATTGCGGGTGATCAACGCGCATATGCCCTTCATCCAGATCAACCTGATGTGGGAAGACGGCCCTGCGGGCGACGATTACTGCGCCCATCTGTGTAAGCTGCTGCAAAGCTGCGGTCAATGCGGCGTGCCCATCGCGGTGGTGCATCCGTCCCGGGGATACACGCCGCCGCCCGTCAGCGATACAGGGCTGAACCGGTTTAAAAAACTGGCGGATACCGCCGTAGGGGCCGGCGTGCGCATCGCGTTTGAGAATCTGAATATCCCCGCCTATCTGGACGCGGTCATGCAGGCCGTTCCCGCCGGACAGGCCGGCGTTTGCTATGACAGCGGGCACAACCACTGCTTCTCGCCGGAACGCAATATTTTAAAAGAATATCACGATCAGATCATCACCACACATCTGCATGATAATTTCGGACTCCATCCGCAATTTCCAAAGCGCGACCTGCACCTGTTGCCGCTGGACGGCACCACTGACTGGTCAACACAAAAAGCGCTGCTGCGCACGCTGCCGATTGATACCCTGGCGCTGGAAGTAGAAATGGAACGCACCGGTCTGTATACAGACTGGACGCCGGAGCAGTTTTTACATGCTGCCCGGCAACAGCTGGCTGTATTACTGGACGAACAGCCCCGGTCTACCGGGCTGCGGTTTGTCAAAGCGGCGTTGCGGGATGTGCATGCGCTAGCCGGGCTGGCAGATGAAATCTGGCGACAGCATTTCAGCCCGATCCTGTCACAGGAACAGATCGGCTATATGCTGAATCGTTACCAATCGGCTGATGCAATGACCGGCCAGATGGCCGATGGCTATCAATATTATTTCTTTGAGATTGACGGCATCCGGCAAGGGTATTTCGGCATACAGCCCAAAGACGACGGTCTGTTTTTGTCCAAGCTGTATCTGCGGCAGTCGCAGCGGGGCCACGGCTACGCCCGGCAGGCTTTCGGACTGATGCGGCAGATTGCCAAAGATCTGGGGCTGCATAAAATCTGGCTGACCGTCAATATTCACAACGACAGCGCCGTCGGCGTATATAAAGCGATGGGCATGCACATTGCCCGCAGCCAGGTTACCGACATCGGCCATGGCTTTGTGATGGACGATTATGTCTTTGAAATGCCGGTAGACTGACCATCGATATATATCATATCAAAACACCGCCAGAGCAGCAATCTGTTCCGGCGGTGTTTTCGGATCACTGTCTCCATACACCACAAAAAGGTCGCGACTTCTCACAAAGACCGGCCGCCCGTTAAACGGGCGGCCGGTCTTTGATGCATGTAAAATGTCTGCAACAAATTACTCTTCGTCCTGCAACGCGTCGTACCCTTCTTCACCTGTACGAACCTTAATGACATTCTCTACATCATAAATAAAGATTTTTCCGTCGCCCACGCTGCCGGTATACAGTGTGCTCTTTACAACGTCCACCACTGCCTGTACCGGAATCTTGGCTACAACAATCTCTACCTTGACCTTGGGCAACAACGTCGTCTCGACCGGAACGCCGCGATAATACTCTTTTCTGCCCTTCTGCATACCGCAGCCCAGCACCTGCGACACCGTCATACCGGTAATCTGAATCTTATCCAGCGCATTTTTCAGCGCCTCAAATTTACTCTGTTTGGTCAATATGACAATCTTGGTCATTTTTGCATGGGGAGAAGAAACATTCACCACAGGAACGGCCACCTCCGGCGCAACCACCGGCGTTGTCGTATGCACCGACGCTTTATTGGCGCCCTGGCTAAGTGTGGTCACCTCTGCATCACCGTATAGCATCAGATCACCGGTTGTAGAGGATGCAAAATCCGCATAAGCGCTGGTCAGGCCGTGTTCTGTAGAATCCAGGCCCAGGATTTCCTCTTCCTTACTCACCCGCAGGCCGACCGTGCGCTTGATAAGCAAAAACACGATGGTCATCGCAATGGTGATATATACAGCGACCGACAACACGCCGATCAGCTGTGCGCCTAAAAACGCAAAGCCGCCGCCATAGAACAGCCCCAACGGATTGCCGTTGTTCCCGCAGGAGAACAGCCCAACCATAATTGTGCCCGCAGCACCGCACAGACAATGCACCCCGATGGCGCCCACCGGATCGTCGATCTTACAGACCTTGTCGATAAATTCAATGCCAAACACAACCACAAAACCGGAAATCAAACCGATAAAGAACGCGCCTACGGGATCGACTGCGTCACATCCGGCGGTAATCGCCACCAGGCCGGCCAGAGAGCCGTTGAGCGTCATCGACACATCCGGCTTTTTATAACGAACCCATGTAATAATCAAAACAGTGCAGGTCGCCACCGCCGCCGCCAGATTGGTGGTAAAGAATACGCTGCCGGCTACATCCGCCATGCCGTTGGTCATCGAAACCGTAGAAGCGCCGTTGAACCCGAACCAGCAGAACCATAAGATAAACACGCCCAGCGCGCCCAGCGGAATACTGTGGCCGGGAATCGCCCGGGATTTTTTCTTGCCGGTCTGTTTATCGACCACATATTTTCCAAGGCGGGGCCCTAAAATCGCCGCGCCGATCAGTGCGCTCAGACCGCCGACCATATGTACGGCTGTAGAACCCGCGAAATCATGAAAATTGGGTAAGGCGCCGCCGGTCAGTTCCTCCAAAGAAGCCAGCCAGCCGCCGCCCCAGATCCAATGGCCGGAAATCGGATAAATAACCAGACTGATGATACCGCTGTATAAGCAATAAGCGCTGAATTTTGTCCGCTCCGCCATAGCCCCGGACACAATGGTCGCTGCCGTTGCGCAGAAAACAGTTTGAAAAATAAAAAACGTATATTTGCTGACGCCCTGCGGCAATATATCAGAATAATCGCCAAGCC
>CALWVC010000180.1 GCA_944384865.1 uncultured Clostridia bacterium | reverse complement strand
AGAACCAGACGCCTGAAATCATCAGTGCAATCAACAATCCGCAGATTGCAATCCCATTCGCGACGCCACCAAAAAACTTTTTGACAAACTGATAATAGGTCAGCCCCAAAAACACCAACCCGACCGCACCAAACAACCACACCGCCCAGACAGTCGGAAAATAACTGCCTGTAATCAGATGATAGGGCAAAAACAATATGAATACCGGCGCAATGCCGTAATAAGAATAATACTGCCCGTCATACAACACATGATCCCAGGCATAGCTCACGCCGGCATTGTCCCGGGCGCTGCGGTCATAGGGATTTTCCATTTGCAGCAATTCCGGTTCCACCTCACGCAACAAGCTGACCTGACCGGCGGCAAACGCATCCACCAGTTCTGCGTTGATCTGGTTTTTATCCGGATTTTTAAAATCCTGTGCAATTCCTTCCGACCCCAGAAACGAACAACAAAACGCGGCGCACACGCACACGGTGAGCACACCTGCGGTAACAGCCTTAAATATACCGCCCTCCCCAACCGGCTGCCGGAGCGACGGCAGTAATAATAACGCCGCCGCGCCGCAAAACAACAGATATAACAAACCCAGCCGTGTCCAGGACCACATAACCGAAATCGGCTTGTTTAACACAATATTACTGATAACCACCGTTTCATTGGAATCCACCTGAAACTGAAAATTCAGCTGTTTGATCGGCCCGGAAAAACTGCATAATATATAACCGCTATGCGGATCATCCCGAATAATATTAATATCCGCCGGCCTGCTTCTCTGATCCGTATCCGTCAGTTCCGTATAATAGGCGTTGACCGTTTTTGCGCTTTTATCGGTCTCTAATTCCACATAAATGGTTTTAACAGGGATCTGCAAATCAGAAAAACGCAAAGACGCCTTTCCGACGCCTTTTGATCGAACGCCCTGTTGGGTCCGCTCCAGGTTCGTGATCTGCGCATCTGCCAGTGAAAGCTCTTGATATGGGTATGCAGCGCTCTTTTCATCCAGCGCGTAAGATGCAAAATTAAAAACAAATAACTCACAGCATACTACAGCTAACAGCCCGATAACCGCTGTACGAAAAAACCGATATCCGCCTCTATTCGTGAACGCATGTTTCAGCCTCTCTCCAGCCAGGCAAAACACCACCGAGATCGGAATTACAAACAGCGAAATATACTGGAGAACAGTCTGACCGTTGCTGCTAATTCCCATAACACGAAGCACGCACAGTAATGCCAACGGCAGCGCCGATGCCACAAGCGTTATGATCGACAGGAGAATAGCTCGTCTCTGATAAAAAGTTTCCGCTTTTAAATTTTTTGAAAATAACAAAACAATATAAATTCCCAGCCAGACAACAGACGCAAAACCAACCGCAGCAGATAAAATCATTTGCAAATTCCCCCGTATCATTGTCGTTGCTGCACAACACAACAAGAACCTTATTTTTATTTACAATGCGCCTCGTCGATTTTACGACAACCGAAAACACAATGGCGTAAACATAGACGTGTTCATTTCATAGCCCGATCTATTTTTTATAAATCGTAAGCACATTCTCAAAACAACCGACCTGCCGATAACCGCCTAATTGATCCAACACCTTCAGATCCTCCTGCGCCTGCTGCGCATATCGGTTGTCTATCACAATATAATCGGTTTCCGATTGCGTGGAAATCGGATACAGCTCGCGATGTCCAGACAAATGCGGTACCAAAAACGTGCTCGCGCTGACAGAAGCCTCCTCTGGTATTGTTTGCAATAGTTCAGACATCTGCGTATATCTATCGGTATTCTGAAGATACATATTCAAATACCGAATATGCTTGGCGTCCGACGCGCAAAACAGCAAAACCGATACTGCGCAGGAACAGGCCGCCCATACCCGGATCCTCTGCGGACGAAAAGCAGCCGCATTCAATACCGCAATATAAAAGAACAGCGCGACATTGCCGAAATTATACTGAAAATGAATATCATGCTGATACTGCCAGTCCGGCATCAGGTTCAACAACAAAAACGGTCCCAACAATATGAACTGCGAATATTTTTTATTACAGAGCATGACCCCCGAAAGCGGCAGCAGCATATAAGCCAGATATTCCAGCCGGTCTTCGGAGAAGCACTCTGCCAGCGTATATCCCGGATTCATAAATACGGCCTTAATCATCTGGATCATACCATTTTCTTCGCTGTTATACATAAAGTTGGCACAACGGCTGGTCATGACCTCTCCGCCAAAGGCCTGAATCGCCGCCAGAGCAACGCCAAAATACGCCAGAGCAGATACAAGTAAGATCCCGCCCCGTTTTCGATCCCGCCCGGAAAACAGAAAATACAGCGCGATAAAAACCAGATAGATCGGCGCTTCCTCTTTAATACTCATCGTCAGAAGCATAAACACAACAAACCAGATATTCCGCCGGGTTTCGATCGCCCACAGCAAAAACAGGATGCAAACGGTATAAAAACAGGTTTCATGCAGGTCATAATACGTCCCGCCGGCCAGCGCCGGATAGAAGACATAACAAATACCGACCGCCAGTGAAATTTTAAAAGATAAATGATGATGGCGGCATAACAGATACAGTGGGATCAGCCCCAGAGAAAGCGCTACCGCCTGTGCAACCTGCAGCGTCGCCGGGCTTGGAAACAATATATAAAACGGCAATATCAGATAAAACACCGGTGAAAAATGTACAGCAAAATGCGACAGCAGTTTACTGCGTTCATATGTGGTATTAGGCAGTCCCGTTTCTTTCATATATTCAAACATCTGCGCAAAAATACCAAAATCAAAACCTGGTGTGGAATATGTCAGATACCGAAAAACAGTAACCAGACTGATAAAACCGGCGCAAAATACACCCAATATTATATATGAAACAACCAATGCGTTTTTGGTCAGCGGAACGGTCGCCGCAACCGCCGCGACCGAGCCCCGCACATAATATAACACCAACAATGGCACAATACAGATGGCCAGCGCAAACACCAGATTGTCAGCGTGTAAAATACAAAGCATTGCATAAAACAGCACCACCGCTAAAAACAACAGCCTGCCCACATGCTCAAAAAGCCTGATCACAATATACATGACAATCCAGGTAATCAGGAAAAACAGCAAAATCATCAAAAAATTCTGCGTCTTATAAAAATTTAAAGAGCCGGTATCTTCAAACGATCCAGTAAAAATACTTACCAGAAACCAGGCCGAAAATGCAGCCGTGACGATATTTTCAAACAAGCCTCTCGCGCCCAACAGCTTCCTGATTTTGTGAATCATGTAAAACGACCCTCACATTT
>CALWVC010000179.1 GCA_944384865.1 uncultured Clostridia bacterium | reverse complement strand
AATTTCCGGCGAAGCCAGCTTACGGTTTAAAAATGAAAACGAGTTACTGGCGGCCAGCGACGATCCGGAACAGTGTTATATACAACAGGTATTGCCGGAGAAAATGCGGATCAATCTGGAATATCTTTTAAAGCTGTCGGTTTGGTATGATATCAAGCTGCTGGTGCAGACTTTTATCGTTATTTTTAAACACCATTGAATAATCAGGTATCCCGGTGTAAGCATAAGCTTGCACCTTTTTTTGTAGGAATACGGGGAACGATATGCATATTTATAGTGCGATCAGTTGACAAAACGTCCATATATAGTGTATAGTAAAACAGTGTAATTTTGTAAAGCGAGGATGAATATACCAGATGGCCAAGAAAAAGCCGGTTTATAATAATGAAAGCATTACGTCGATCAAGGGGGCCGACCGGGTCCGTAAAAAGCCGGCGGTTATTTTTGGCTCTGACGGGCTGGAGGGCTGCGAACATTCAATTTTTGAAATTATCTCCAACTCGATTGACGAGGCGCGGGAAGGGTATGGCAATAAGATTGTCATTACCCGATATGCCGACCATTCGGTAGAGGTGCAGGACTTTGCCCGGGGCATCCCGGTGGATTATAATACTATTGAACAGCGGTATAACTGGGAACTGTTATACTGCGAGCTGTATGCGGGCGGGAAATATAACAACGCTGAGGATGAGAGCTATCAGTATTCGCTGGGCACCAACGGTCTGGGCCTGTGTTCCACACAGTATGCGTCGGAATATATGGACGTGGAAGTCAAACGGGACGGCTTTAAATATACGCTGCATTTTGAAAAGGGTGAGAATGTCGGCGGTCTGCATAAAGAGCCGTATACGGGCAAGGATACCGGGACAAAGACCCGGTGGAAGCCGGATCTGGATGTGTTTACCGATATCGATGTGCCGCTGTCTTATTATATGGATATTCTCCGGCGGCAGGCCGTGGTCAACGACGGGCTGTTGTTTGTATTGCGGGATCAGCAGGGCGGCCGGTTTGAAACCACCGAATTTATGTATAAAAACGGGATTGTAGACGACGTGACCGAGACAGTGGGAGAAGACGCGCTGACGCCGGTACAGGTCTGGGAAACCGAGCGAAGAGGGCGCGACCGGGCAGATAAGCCGGAATATACGGTGAAGATGCGCGCCGCGCTGTGTTTTTCCAACAAGGTACAGAAAAAGGAATATTATCATAATTCCAGCTGGCTGGAATACGGCGGCGCGCCGGATAAGGCGGTACGTTCTGCGTTTGTGTCCCAGTTTGACGCCTATTTAAAGCAAAATAATAAATACCAGAAAAACGAGAGTAAAATTACCTTTTCAGATATTGAGGAATGCCTGGTTTTGGTGATCTCTTCGTTTTCTAATCAGACTTCTTATGAAAACCAGACCAAAAAAGCGATTACCAACCGGTTTATTCAGGAGGCAATGACCGATTTTCTGCGGCACAGCCTGGAGATTTATTTTATTGAACATCCGCAGGACGCCGAAAAAATTATGGAACAGGTCTTGATCAACAAGCGTTCCAGAGAGCGCAGCGAAAAGGAGCGGCTGAACCTGAAAAAAACGCTGCAATCCTCCAACAGCATGGCCGACCGGGTGGCGAAGTTTGTGGATTGCCGCAGCAAGGACCCAAACGAGCGGGAGCTGTTTATCGTGGAGGGCGACTCGGCGCTGGGTTCGTGTAAGATCGCAAGAGATCCGGATTTTCAGGCGATTATGCCGGTTCGGGGTAAAATTTTAAACTGTCTGAAAGCAGAATATACAAAAATTTTTAAAAGCGATGTTATCACCGATCTTGCCAAGGTGTTGGGCTGCGGGGTTGAGGTTAAAAGCAAAGCGAATAAAGATCTGTCGGTGTTTAATATCAATGCGCTACGCTGGAATAAGATTATCATCTGCACCGATGCGGACGTAGACGGTTTTCATATCCGCACGTTGATTTTGACGCTGTTTTACCGGCTGTATCCCACGCTGATCCGCGAGGGGTATGTGTATATTGTAGAAACGCCGCTCTATGAGATCAATACCAAAGACAAGACCTATTACGCTTATGACGACCGGGAAAAGGCCGAGATTTTAGAGCAGATCGGCAATGCAAAATATATATTGCAACGATCCAAAGGGCTGGGTGAAAATCAGCCGGATATGATGAACCTGACCACGATGAACCCGGCAACCCGGCGGCTGATCAAAGTATTGCCGGAGGACGCCGCGCGCACGGCACAGGTTTTCGACATGTTGCTGGGCGACGATCTGGACGGTCGGAAAAACCATATCGCAGACGAGGGCTATAAATATTTAGAGCTTGCAGATATTTCTTAAAAAGCCGCATAGTTGCCTGCGTGCATTGCGGCAGGAAGGAACGAACAGAAGTTGGCAAAGAAAAAGGAACAACCCAAAAAACAGGCGCTGACGCCGGAACAGGCCGGCGCATATATTGCGGGCGCGGGCAGCATGGTGCGCCAGCCGATCACCGAAACGCTGGAGACCAATTTCATGCCCTATGCGATGAGCGTCATCGTGTCCCGCGCGATTCCGGAGATCGACGGCTTCAAGCCGTCGCACCGCAAGCTGCTGTATACGATGTACGGCATGGGGCTGCTGAACGGGCAAACCATCAAATCCGCCAATATTGTCGGGCAGACCATGCAGCTGAATCCCCATGGCGATGCGGCGATCTACGACACGATGGTGCGCCTGTCCCGCGGGTATGAAGCGCTGCTGCATCCATATGTCCAGTCCAAGGGCAGCTTCGGTAAGGCGTATTCCCGGGATATGCAGTGTGCCGCGGCGCGGTATACAGAGGCAAAACTCGAACCGATTGCGGCGGAGCTGTTTGCAGATATCGACAAGGATACCGTAGATTTTGTAGACAACTACGACGCGACCAAACAGGAGCCGACGCTGCTGCCGGTGACTTTCCCGACGGTGTTGGTCAACGCCAATACCGGTATTGCGGTGGGCATGGCCAGTTCCATTTGTCCGTTTAATCTGCGGGAGATCTGCGAGACCACCATTGCATATATACGCGATCCAAATACACCGATCATCGACACACTGCAGGCGCCGGATTTTCCCGGCGGCGGGTTGCTGGTATATAACCGTGACGAGCTGGAGCGGATTTATAAAACCGGCCGGGGCAGCTTTAAAGTCCGGGCAAGATACAGCTATGATAAGTCTGCCAACTGCATCGATATCACCGAGATACCGCCGACGACCACCGTTGAAGCGATCAGTGAAAAAACGGGGGACCGGGGCAGACAGAAGCAAACTCCCGAGAGCAACGCGATGCGCG
>CALWVC010000178.1 GCA_944384865.1 uncultured Clostridia bacterium | reverse complement strand
ACTTCTGCGATCTTTTCATAGTCGGCCTTGTTCACCTTCGTCTGGAACCGCAGACCCGTAGGATCCTTGATTCTGACCGAACCGCCGTTGGTCTGGGTAAACTCCACAACTGCCGACTCAATCGTCGATTCAGTGGTTGCCGCCACCGTCGCGCCGTTTTGATACAGCTCGCCGTCAACCCACCAGCCCAGCGACACCTTGCCGGTCGACAGGTCCGCAGCCGGCAGGGTAACCTGACCCTCAGTGATTTCCAGAACTTCAATCGTGCCGTCATCTTTGACCGCATTGACCGCAGACGACGGATCGATCGCCTTGACAATTTCAATATCGCCGGCCCAGCCATAGCTACCGCCGGTAGTTTGCGGATCAATACAACCGATCGCCCTTAACCCATTCATATTGTTAAAATTGTCAGCATAAAGCGCAGGCTCTAACGCGTCAAATGAATACAGCGTCGTGGTTGTCCCATCCTCTTTCACATAGCCAATGTCGTCAAAATAAATATTGACATTCGGCTTACCGTCTACGATCAACAAGGATTTGACGTCTGTCTTGGGTTGGTCCAGTTTATCCAAATCAACCTGCACAGTCGTCCACTCGGTACCTACTTCAATAGACATTCTTGAAGTAGTGGCGTCCGCGTATGACGCATTGGGCGTATTTCTGAAATATAACTGAATCCCGCTGCTCAGCGCCTGATCCGCCTTCATGGAGATCACAAAAGTTTTTGCATCCGCCGGCAGCCCGTTTTCCTCCAGAAGGAAGCGAATCGTATTATTACCTCCCCCCCCCGTCTGGTTTACGCGCACATAATTCCCGCTCGTTTCATTTGCCAGAGAAACCACCGCGCTGGCGGCCAACATGCCGGCTATTAAACAAATAGCCAGCACGACACTGACAAGCCTTTTTGTGAATTTCACCGATTACCTCTCCTTTTCTTATTAAAATGACCCCTTGCTACTTATAGTTCCATCAAAAAATTACCACAAGTAACAATGTTATATTAACACGCCCGAAGTATTTTGTCAATAAAAAACTGCCAATACTATCAATAAAAAATTTTTGGCATGACAATATTTTATATATAACGTTACCATATATCTGACATGTACAGACGCATATCTGATTTACACAATAGATCCGGCGGGTCATTCGGGATCTCCGGCGCCGCCGGAGATCTATCCCCCGGTAATATACAACTCCACGCTTCATATATCCTGTCAGTCGCAGAAGCGCAGGCGCCGGCACGACCTTTCAGCCTGTAAGCTGCCGGCGCATTTTCATCAAAATAGCCCGTTCCCGGCGGGATACCTGCACCTGTGTCATTCCCAGCGCCCGGGCGGTCTGGGCCTGCGTCTGATCCTGAAAATAGCGCAACACAATCAACCGGCGGTCTTGCTCGTCCAACATCTGCAACGTCTGTTTGAGCGCCAGCGTCCCAATCAGCGATTCGGTCTGATCTGCTGCCGGCAGACGCTGTATCTGATGCCCGTCATCATTTTCATAAGTCAGCGACAATACAGGCTGCGCAGCAGACAACGCCTGCGCAGCCTGCTCCTCGGAAATATCCAGCGCCGACGCTATTTCGGAAACGTGCGGCTGCCGCCCCAGTGAAAGCCGCAGGCCGTCGGCGGTCTGCCGCACCTTTCCGGAAAGCTCTTTCAACCGGCGGCCAACCTTAACGGCGCCATCCTCCCGAAACAATCGGCGAATCTCTCCCAGGATCACCGGTACCGCATACGTAGAAAAACGAAACCCTTTATGCGGATCAAAGCCATCTACCGCTTTCACCAGACCGATACAGCCCGCCGAGTACAGATCATCATATTCAATACCCCTGCCCTGCAGCTTATGGCAGCAGGCATGAACCAGCCGCAGATTATCTTCGATAAACTGCTGCCGGTCGTTCATTGCCGGCTCCTGATCTGCTTGTGAAACAACACCGTCGTTCCTTTTCCCACCGCAGAACGCACCGTCAGTTTATCGGTAAAGCTCTGCATCACCGCAAAGCCCAGCCCCGCACGCTCTCCGCCCGCCGTGGTATACAACGGTTCCATCGCCTGTTTGATATCCGGGATGCCGCAGCCTTTATCCTTGATTTTCACAGAAATCCGACCGCCGGCCAGCATCCGCACCGTGATGTATATGTAACCCATCTTCTCCTTATAAGCATGGACGATGCAGTTGGTCACCGCCTCTGAAACCGCCGTTTTGATATCGCTGATCTCCTCGACCGTTGGATCCAGCTGCGCAATAAACGCCGCCACCGCTACTCTTGCAAAGCTCTCATTGGCGGATTTCGCCGGCAGTTCCATTTTAAACTGATTTAAAATCTGCATAGTTCAAATACGCTCCTCTCAGTTGTTCTCTATAGCCGCAAGCCTGTCCATCCCCGCCAGCCGCAACACCTTTTTAATACTCGGAGAAGGATTTAATATATGTACCTTGCCGCCGAACTGCTGCATATTGCGGTATCGCCCCATGACCAGCCCGATTCCCGAACTGTCCATAAAGGTGACATTCCGAAAATCCAACATCAAATTTGCCGGCATATGCTGTTCGATGGCCAGATCGATCTGCTCCCGCAGGTCTTTGGCCGTATGATGATCGATTTCACCGTCTAAAAACGCGGTGACCATATTGCCGGTCACGTCTATTTTACACTGCATGTTGTTTCTGCGCTCCTTTATAAAAAAATAAAAAACCTCTATCGTTTATGATAGAGGTTTGATTGTGAAAATATACGCGAAATCAGTCGCAGGCGGCGATAATTTTTTGCGCGCGCAGCCATCGGAGAGCATCGCTCACCGCCAGGAAAGACCCGCAAATGCAAATCTGCCGGCCGGTATCCAGCGCGGCTTTTAACGCCTGTCCCACTGTTTTCGCCGCTACGACCCGCGCGTTATATCTGCCCGCGATGGCCTTCAGCGTCTGCGCATCCATCGCCCGGGGCATATCCCCCTGCACCACATAAATTTTTTCAAACAACGGCGCAAGCTGCCGCAAATAGCCGTCGGCGTCTTTATCCCGCATCATGCCGATCACCGCTACCGGCCGGCACAGCTCCCGCCGGATCAACGCCGCCAGCGTTTTCGCACTGTCGGGGTTATGCCCGCCGTCTGCCAGAATCAGCGGATGCGCGCTGACAACCTGGCACCGCCCGGGCAGAAACGCCGTCTGCAGCCCGGCCCTGACCGCCGCGCCGGAAACCGGCAGCCCGCAGGCGGCCACCGCTTCTATTGCCGTGATCGCATTCAGCGGCTGACAGAGACCATACAGCCGCATCCGATATTCTGTATAACGGGAACGA
This sequence comes from uncultured Clostridia bacterium, assembly GCA_944384865.1. GTDB lineage: Bacteria > Bacillota > Clostridia > Oscillospirales > Acutalibacteraceae > RUG14109. The sequence continues at coordinate 15 of CALWVC010000178.1, read as the reverse complement.
AACAGTGATTCACGC